>CAMWIF010000114.1 GCA_947174225.1 uncultured Porphyromonadaceae bacterium
AATTGATATACCAAATAGTATGCCGAAAAGTGGTAAAACGGAGAAAAATCATTAAATTTGCAATCTGAAAAAAAGAGGGGGTACGGGATAACATCTCATCCACCCTAAATCTTAAACTCTAAACTCTAAACCTTAAACCAATGGTAATACAACGCTGGCAATCTCTCCTTCTCCTTGTTGCGGCTGTGATGATGGGCGTCTTCACATTTTGCTCGCTCGGTCAGATGACGACCACTGACTTCACATTTAACTTCACAAGTATGGGTTTCACCTATGAAGGTGAGGCTACCGACGGGGCACCGACAGGTACCTATATGTCGACTTGGTTTTTCTTTGTGGTGTCGCTGACATCAGCAGTGCTCCTGCTTATTGATATTTTTCTTTATGGCAACCTTCCTTTGCAGAAGAAGGTGGCATGGATCGGAATACTCTTCATTGTGGGAGCCTCTTCCATAGCTGCCACGTTGGGTTATACTGCCATACCGGGAGGCACAATTGGATGGTCAACTGTGATAATCTGCCCGCTGTTGGCATTGGCGGCAACTTTGTTTGCGTTAAACAGAATTCAGAGCGACCACAATAAACTTCGTTCCGTGGATAGAATACGTTGATTCTGAGCTTTCTTTTCTGATAAAAATATAAACCGGAGCTGCCGTCTGAAATTATTTTAGACGGTTGCTTTTTTTTAAGCGTTATTTTTTGTAACTTTGTAAGTGCATATTAAGTAGCTCTTATGAATTAGTTGTAGTAATGATTCTAACTAAACCTTTGGGCACTTATGCCCTTATTCATAATTTTATGTGCTAATTTATTTGAGATGCTTAGGCAAAATTTTTAATATGTTTTTATACTACCCGGTAGTAGCCTTGAATTGTCTTCTCAGCTGCTTGGCTCCTACTGTCCATAACAATAAAATTAAGAATAATCAGAACCTACCATAATAGATATGGCAAAAGAATTAAAAGACCTTACGAAACGTAGTGAAGACTACTCTAAATGGTATAACGAACTTGTAGTAAAAGCTGATCTCGCTGAGCAAAGTGCGGTCAGGGGATGTATGGTAATCAAGCCATATGGGTATGCTATATGGGAAAAGATGCAACAAACCCTTGATAAGATGTTTAAGGAGACGGGAGTGCAGAATGCATATTTCCCGTTGCTAATCCCCAAATCATATCTTTGCAGGGAAGCTGAACACGTTGAGGGCTTTGCCAAAGAATGTGCGATTGTCACCCACTATCGTCTGAAGAATGACCCGGACGGTAAAGGTGTGGTGGTAGATCCTGCGGCGCGTCTTGAGGAGGAGCTGATCATTCGTCCTACTTCCGAGACCATCATATGGGGAACGTTTAAAAACTGGATTCACAGTTATCGAGACCTTCCGCTTCTAATCAACCAGTGGGCTAATGTGATGCGCTGGGAGATGCGCACCCGTATGTTCCTCCGTACCTCAGAGTTCTTGTGGCAAGAGGGTCACTGTGCCCACGCCACAGCCGAAGAGTCGGAGAAGAGAACAGTGCAGATGATTAACCTCTATGCCGATTTCGTGGAGAACTATATGGCGATTCCGGTTATCAAAGGTGTGAAGACTGCTAACGAGCGTTTTGCCGGTGCGATCAACACATATACAATTGAGGCAATGATGCAGGATGGCAAGGCTCTTCAGTCGGGCACCTCGCATAATCTGGGACAGAATTTTGCCAAAGCATTTGATGTGACCTTTATGAACAAGGAGAATAAACCCGAATCAGTTTGGGCTAATTCCTGGGGTGTGTCAACTCGTCTTATGGGCGCCTTGATTATGACCCATTCCGACGATAATGGACTTGTGCTTCCGCCCCATCTTGCTCCTATACAGGTTGTAATCGTTCCGATTTATAAGAATAATGCACAGCTTGAAGAGATCAGTAAGGCTGTGGCTCCGATAGTGGAGAAACTTAAGAAACTCGGTGTAAGCGTCAAATATGATGATGCCGACAATAAGCGTCCCGGTTTCAAGTTTGCTGATTACGAGCTTAAAGGTGTGCCTATCCGTCTTGCTCTCGGTGCCCGTGATCTTGAGAACGGCACAATTGAGATGATGCGGCGCGACACCCTCGAAAAGCAGACCTTGCCGATTGAGGGCATTGCAGAGAAGGTGGCTGCCGAACTCGAAGACATTCAGAACAGCCTTTATCAGCGTGCATTGAAACTCCGTAACGACCGCACATATAAGGTAGACAGTTATGATGAGTTTAAGGAGAAGATTGAGGATGGCGGTTTCTTCCTTTGCCATTGGGACGGCACTGCTGAGACAGAGGAGAAAATAAAAGAAGACACCAAGGCTACCATCCGTTGCATTCCTCTCGGCGGTGAAGAGGAGGAGGGTGTATGTATGGTGACAGGCAAACCCTCCAAGCGTCGTGTCATCATAGCGCGTTCATATTGATAAAAATTGGTTTGTAATGAACTACAGATACAGTATATTAATGGCATCAGCCCTTTTAATAGGAGGGGCTGATGTTGCTGCATCTACGCTCAGAGTAGAAGACTACTGTGATGTGAATGTTTCGGCTCCTGCCAAGATTAAGGATATAACTCCGCTTGAAGGGGGTGAAACTTATGCTGCCATCAGCGATGATGGTAAGAGCATTGACATATACAGCTATAAGACTGGAAAGAAAACCGGAGAACTCTTCAGCATCAGCGGACAGAAAGGTGAACTTAAAATACAGGATTTTGAAGGCTTCTCGATAAGTGCAAACGGTAAGAAGATTCTTCTTTGGAATAATTCGGAGCAGATTTACCGTTATAGCTTTACGGCTGACTATTATGTGTATGACACTTTCCGTTCCACCGTGAAAAGGGTAAGTGCCGGAGGTCCACAGCGAGGTGCGGTGATTTCACACGACGGGCGTTTCGTAGCTTATATACGTGATAATAATATTTTTATTTCCAGCCTTGATTATGGCACAGATAATCAAATCACTCAGGATGGCGAGAGAAATAAAATAATCAACGGTGCCCCGGATTGGAGTTATGAGGAGGAATTCGGGATGCTCAACACACTTTGCTGGAGCGGTGATGACAATGTGCTGGCTTTCCTAAGATTTGATGAGAGTGCGGTTCCGACTTATTCTTTTGATGACTATAGAAGTTTCTGCGACTCTGACCCGATGGATGATCCGTATCCAACAGCGTATAAGTATAAGTATCCTCTTGCAGGATATGGCAATTCTAAGGTGACGGTTAATGCCTATGACCTCGACAACCGAGTAATCAAGAAGATGGATCTTCCGATTACTGACACTGACTATGTGCCATCGCTTCAGTTTGGTGGTGCCGACGGTCAGCGTCTTATGGTTATGATTCTGAATCACGACCAGAATCACCTTCGTCTTTTCGACGTAAACCCTCTTTCTACCGTTGGAAAGCAAATCTATACCGATTCATCGGAAGCATGGTTAAGTCCTACTACCTATCAGATGGTGGAATACGGCAAGGATGGCTTTGTAATTGCGAGCGAGAAAAGTGGTTATCGCCATCTGTACCAGTATGACTATAGCGGAGCGTTGCGTAAGCAGATTACAAAGGGTGAATTTAATGTGACTGCCTACTATGGTAAGGATGCTCTTGGACAATATTTTATGCAGACCACTTCGCTTGGTGCCATCAATCGTAATATAGGAGTGGTCGATGCAAAGGGAGTGTTCAGCCTGCTTAATAAGGAGGAGGGTAATGCCGCTGCCAACTTCAGTACAACTAAGAGTTACTATGTACAGACGTATAGTAGTGCTTCACAAGCTCCTCAGTATCGCATTTTCAACTCCAAAGGCGTAAAGATGTGCGATCTTGAGCTTAACGATGCCTATATGAAGAAATATGCTTCTGCTCCGAAGATGGAATTCTTGAAGGTTAAGAATGATGCCGGAGAGGAGATGAATGCATATATCATTAAGCCTGCGGATTTCAGTGAGTCGAAAAAGTATCCTTTGATGATGTATCAGTATAATGGTCCGGATTCACAGGAGGTTCTCAACCGCTGGAGAATGGAGGGCATTTTCTATATTGCTTCTCAGGGTTATGTGGTAGCGGCTGTCGACGGACGTGGCACCGGTAACCGTAGTCGTAAATGGGCATATAGCGTGTATAAGAAACTTGGTGTGCTGGAGACTGAAGATCAGATTGCGGGTGCAAAGTATTTTGCTTCGCTGCCCTATGTGGATTCCAACCGCCTCTCTTGTTTCGGCTGGAGCTATGGTGGCTATATGACTCTGATGGAAATGGGCGCAAAGAACTCTCCTTTTAAAGCCGGTGTCGCAATGGCACCCGTCACAGACTGGCATTGGTATGACGCTATTTATACCGAGCGATTTATGCTAACGCCGGGTCAGAACAAGGATGGCTACCATATAAGCTCTGCTATGGGTCGCACTTCCGGTGTAAACGGTCGCCTTCTCATTATGTCGGGCACCAGTGATGACAATGTTCATTTCTACAATACTCTTAAATATTCTTCAAAGATGAATTTTGAGGGTAAGATTTTCGATATGATGGCTTACACCGGATTTGAGCATAGCTTAAGAATGTGTAATGCAAGAGTTCAACTTTTCAGAAAAGTGGTAGATTTCCTAAACACTAATTTGAAATAGTCTGAGGCATTGCCATTTTTGACTATACGATGGTATACATAAGTTTTTTCAATAATTCTAAAGATTATGGAGGATTTTGAAAAGGTAACCAGTATTCAGCTTTATAAGTTATGGAAGAATTTGACCATAGGTATGGTGACTGTCATTGTTATGATGACCATGTCGAAGCTTCTGCCATATTTCCTGTCGCCTGTAGTGGCACTTGTATGTGCTGCAGGGCTATATACTTTCATTTACGACAGTAAGGTCAAACGTGATACGTCATGTATGATCATTCCTTTCGGAATGTTGTATGCGCTTGTGGGCTATTCTTTTGTCACTATCTTTCTGAATGTGCTTTATGCTTGGGGAATTAAGTCGATAGCCCATGAATTTGTGTTTTTCACAAATCCCTTTGTGCCGTCGCTTATTATGAATCCGGTATGCTTTATTGTCTTCGTATATCTTACGATAATGAGAAAGAAACTCCCGATATGCAATGTATGCCGTATGAGGGGAGATAAGGATTATGAGCATGGTTCTCTCAGAAAGCTATTTAATGAGGAGATACATTTCCAATTGCGTAACCTTTCCATACTCTTTGGTTTGCTTACAGTAATTGTGTGGGGATATTATTTCATATTCTATGTCAACATCAATATCAACAATCGCGACTGGTATGTATTCACTTGGGTAACGACCATATGCTTTGTGCTCGATGAGATATACTTCGGTGCAAGATACTATAACCTGTATCTTGACCTGAGAGAGAGCAATGAGATTATCACTCAGGAGGAGCTTCAGGATATGACTGCGAAGACTTATCTGCGCTATTATGTGATATGCGGCAACAGTATGTATGTTGATACTCATGTAATTGATGTTAACACTCCCTATAAAGAGGTGATAGATACTCCGTTTGCTACAAAGCGCACTATGAATGGCATCTCGGTTGACGAGGTGAAGCGTATCATAAAACGTATGACGGGTGTTGATGGTGATTTAAGATTCTTTTATGGCAGAAAATCATCGGAGCTTACCAACCAGAGTCTGTTGCGCTATTTCTACTTTCTTGAAGGGACTCCCGATGATTATCCGGAACTTAACACCGACGGAGAATGGATGGATTTTGACAAAATCAAATATTATTATTCCAATAATCCGGGTAAGCTCGCTGATATTATGGTGACTGATACCACACGCCTTGCAACGATAATTCTCACAGAGAAGACATTTGATGAACGTGGATATAGAAAGTCAAAGATAAAATTCTATAATCCGAGCTTCAATTTGCATGATGTGAGGAAGTCGGAATTGGATTTTCAGGATGACAAATGGATTCAGATTTCTCTTTTCAATTCAGACACGCCGTTATATGGACTTAAGAAATGGTGGAGGGAATTTCTTGGAGACAGGAAGAAAAAGTCTAATTCAATAGGTTGATGAATAAGTTGAATAAATACGGTTTTGACACCGTGGCTATAGTAGGCCCTACCGCTTCCGGGAAGACAGGTAGGGCCGTTTCAATTGCACATGCTTTGGATGGCGAGATTATTAGTGCCGACTCCCGCCAGGTGTATCGTGATATGGATCTTGGCACCGGAAAAGATCTGGAAGAATATGGCAATATCGGTTATCACCTTATAGATATATGCGAGGCAGGTGAAAAGTATAATCTTCACAGATACCTCAGTGATTTTAAGGCAGCTTATGCTGATATACAAAAAAGGGGAATGTATCCTGTGATATGTGGCGGCACCGGAATGTATGTCGAGACAGCCCTAAGTGGAATCGCCCTGCCGGAGGTTCCGGAAAATAAGACGTTACGGGAAAAACTGTCAGGCATCCCCCTTCCTCAACTTATAGACATTCTGAAGACTTACAAAACGCTTCATAATGTCACTGATGTCGATACGGAAAAACGTGCCATTCGAGCTATTGAAATTGAGGAGTATTACAGAGAAAATCCTAATGAGGCATTGGCAGCCGACAGGAGTAGAGCCACACCGCTCAATGCCCTTATAATAGGTGTGGATATTCCAAGAGAGGAACGACGAAAAAGAATTGCCATCAGACTTGACAGACGGTTGGAAGAAGGTATGGTGGATGAAGTTAGGGGTATCTTGGAAAAGGGTGTTAATCCGGAAGATCTGATATATTATGGTTTGGAATATAAGTTCCTTACTCTTCACGCGATTGGTAAGTTATCTTATGATGAGATGCGGAGTCAGCTTTTAATTGCCATACATCAGTTTGCCAAGCGCCAGATGACATGGTTCAGAGGTATGGAGAGAAGGGGTTTTAAGATTAATTGGCTACCTTATGATATGCCTGAATCTGAATTTAATTCGGCGGTCATATCAATGTTGAGACAGTGAGAGGGAGGCTTAGACGGGCTTTGTAAATAGAAAACCCTCGCGTTGGTTTTATCAAACGCGAGGGTTTACTCTATGTCAGATGCTTTGGAAGGCGATTCGGAGATCGCCTAACCATATGCGAATAGGATTACTGAACTTTCAGGAATGTGATCAGATCGCGGGGGGTGAGTTGCTTACCTTTCAAGAGGAGTGATGACCGGTAAAGTTTTCCAGCCAACATCACGCAGATAAAGGCGGAAGCGTATAGTATAACGAGTGAAATGAGAGTCTGCCACCAAGGAGAGACACCCGACACAGCATTGATTGTGCCAACAGTCGGCGAAGTGAACGGTATATAGTTGCAAGCAGTTGCAAATACTGAGTCTCCATTGTCAACAGCGAAATTACCAATGTAGAAAGCTCCCAAGAGAATGAAGGTCAAGACCGACATGTATGTCTGATTCTCCCCATCTTTGTCGGTGATGGCTCCACAGGCTGCATAGAGCGATCCGTAGAGAATGTAGCCACCTATGAAATACAGAAGCATATATAGAATGGCAAGATACAACTTGGGATTGGTGAGCAAATCAAATGGAATTGTAAAGGGAAAGACCATAAAGACAACGGTAATACCTATGATAATGAAACTTGCCCATACCAGAAGCTGCACCATTCCTATCAATCCTACTGCAATGATCTTGGCAAGCATCATAGTCTTTCCGTCAACGCAAGTTGACAGGATTTCCATGATTCTGTTGCTTTTCTCAGTTTTGAC
>CAMWIF010000115.1 GCA_947174225.1 uncultured Porphyromonadaceae bacterium
TATGTTATTCTAAAATTTTATTGCATGAATTTTTCATCATTTATATTTAATTTTGCACAACGGGTGACATTGCCCTGCACGTATTTTATAAGTGTCGCTTTTTAGTATAAACATATAGTCAAGGTAAATATGAAAGCCGGTGAAAACAAACCTGAAGTGTCAATTATTGTACCTGTGTATAACGCAGAGAGATTTCTCAGGGAATGTGTTGAGAGTGTCTTGGCTCAGTCGTATGCCGATTGGGAACTGCTGCTTGTAGACGATGGGTCTACAGACGGGTCGAGCGCTCTTTGCCGACATTATGCCGGGGCTGACAGTAGGATAAAGACAGTCACGCAAGTGAATGGAGGAGTATCGAGTGCCCGGAATTCAGGGTTGGATATGGCAAGGGGAAATTATGTGTTTTTTCTTGATGCTGATGATGAGCTTTATTCATATGCCATTTCATTGCTACACAAGATTGCAATGTCAGACAATGCGGAGATTGTAATTGGCAGGTCGGTCAACAGTGAACGGAAGCCGGATTATGAGAATATAGCGCGAGGAGTAAGAATAGAGAATTCATATAAAGTGTGCAGAGATATGCTTTACAGGAAGCCTCATCCTGATACCTCGGTATGCGGACGTTTAATGAGCCGTTACCTGTTTGATGATATTCGGTTTTATCCCGGTCGCTATGAGGATTTGGAGATATTCCATAAGTTGCTTATAAAGGCTAAGAAAGTAGCTGTTATTGAAAATATTGTATATTTCTATCGTGACAATCCGTCAAGCTTTATAAACAAGTGGTCGGAAAGCCGTAGGGACGCTGTTAAGGTCACTCGTGAGATTGTAAGGCATTACTCTGACGATCCGGTGTTGAGGAAGGCTGCGCTGAACCGTTATTTCCGAGCCAATTATAATCTGCTGCTCGCGTTGCTGCGTCATCGTCCTGATGATATGGCAGCCATCAATGACTGCTATGCCAATGTCAAGGCGCTACGCCGTGCTGTCTTGACCGATCCGCACTCCCGTCTCAAGACAGATTTGGGAGCGTTAGCGTCGTATCTGGGACTCGGATTTATACGTTGCCTTGCCGGAAAGTAACAGCATTATTTCTACAAATGTTTGTTTTGTCCTATTTAAAAGCGATAATGTGCCATTAATGTTTGGTAGAAATATTGTAAATTTGCCGTAGGAAGTGAAGCCGGTGATTATCCGGCAACCTAAAAATAGACAACCTTTTATGATAAATAATATCTAACGTCATGGAATATAGAGAAATAGGGAAAACGGGGATGATAGTCTCCGCTCTGAGTTTTGGAGCGTCATCCCTCGGCAGTGTCTTCCGCGCCACAAAAGAGAGCGAGGCGATTGAGGCTGTGCATACAGCAATTGATAACGGCATCAATTTTATTGATGTGTCGCCTTATTACGGTCACTATAAGGCAGAGACCGTACTGGGAAAAGCTCTGCGTGAGATTCCTCGTGAGAAATACTATCTTTCCACCAAGGTAGGCCGCTACGGAAAAGATGGGGTAAACACCTGGGACTATTCTGCCAAACGTGCGCTTGAAAGTGTAGATGAGAGCAAAGAGCGTCTCGGAATAGATTTCATAGACCTTATAAATGTACACGACATCGAATTTGCCGATCTTGAGGTGGTGGTTAATGAGACCCTCCCGGCTCTTGTAGAACTTAGGGAGAAAGGTGCTGTGGGTCATGTGGGCATAACCGATCTCCAGCTCGAAAACCTGAAATGGGTGATTGATCATTCTCCGGAAGGCACTGTGGAGAGTGTGCTCACTTTCTGCCACTATTGTCTCAACGATGATAAGTTGGTAGATTTCCTTGACTATTTCGAGAGTAAGAATGTAGGAGTGATAAATGCCTCTCCGCTTTCTATGGGTCTTCTTTCCCAAAGAGGTATACCCGATTGGCACCCGGCTCCCAAACCTTTGGTAGAGGCTTGCCGCAGGGCTGCCGAATACTGCACAGAGCAGGGCTATCCCATCGAGAAGCTTGCTATACAGTTCTCTGTGGCTAATCCTCGCATTGCCTCCACTCTTTTCAGCTCCGCTAATCCCGAAAACGTGTTGAAAAATATCCGCTATGTTGAGGAACCCGTGGATAAGGCTCTCATTGAAAAAGTGAGAGATATTATCGGCGACCAGCAACGTGTGAGCTGGAAAAACACTTGATGATAAATTTAGCAAACTACTGCAAGCTATGGATTATAAGATAATAGATGCCCACGCTCATCTTTGGCTAAGACAGGATACTGTGGTCAACGGTCTTCCTATAACTCCGTTGCCGAATGGCAGGTCCTCCTTTATGGGTGAGGAGCGGCAAATGGTGCCTCCGTTTATGATTGACGGAAAGAATACGGCAGAGATTTTCCTGTCAAATATGGACTATGCACAGGTCTCGGCTGCCGTGATTACACAAGAATTTATCGACGGCAACCAGGATGACTATCTTGAAGAGGTGCAGAGGAAATGGCCCGACCGTTTCTTGGTGTGTGGACTTTGCGACCTTCGTCGTCCCGACTTTCTGCAACAGGCTCACAATCTCCATAAGCGTGGATTTAAGGCTTTGGCTATTCCGGGACATAGGCTGTTCCTTCCAGAAGGGCGCATATGGCTCAATACCCTTGAGATGATGGAGGTGTTCAGATTTATGGAAAGCCAAGGTATGATACTTTCCATTACGCTTGCCGATGGTGATATTCAGGTAGGTGAGATGAAGGAGGTAATTGCCGAGTGTCCGGATCTGAAGATTGCCATAGGTCATTTCGGTATGGTTACTGTAGATGGCTGGCTTGAGCAGATAAAGTTAGCCCGTAATCCTAATGTTATGGTGGAGTCGGGGGGTATAACATGGCTTTTCAATTCCGAATTTTATCCTTTCCACGGAGCTGTTGAGGCGATACGCACCGCAGCCGACACTGTGGGTTGGGATAAGCTTATGTGGGGTTCCGACTATCCGCGTACCATCACTGCCATTACCTATAAGATGTCTTATGACTTTATCGTGAAGTCTGACCGGCTCACCCACGATGAGAAGGCAGCGTTTCTTGGAGAGAATGCGCGTAAATTTTATGGCTTCCGTCATCTTGTTGACCTTCCTTATGTCAAGAACATGTCGGAATAAATCATTAATCAGAAATTTAAGTTTAGAAATATGTTGGCAATTCAAATAACTTCACCGGGCAAGGTGGAGGTGACGGAGAGGACATTCCCCGAGATGGCTCCGGATATGGTATTGGTGAAAATAGAGTATGTGGGCTTTTGTGGCTCCGATCTCAACACTTATCTTGGACGTAATCTTATGGCAATTTCTCCCGTTATTCCGGGTCACGAAATTGGTGGTGTTGTAGAGAAAGTGGGTGAGGATGTGCCCCAAGGACTTTTCTCGCCGGGTATGGCTGTGACGGTCAATCCATATACCTCCTGTGGCAAATGTTCCTCCTGCCGTAAAGGTAGACCGAATGCTTGTGAGTTTAATGAGACGCTCGGTGTGCAGCGCGACGGGGCAATGTGCGACTATATCGCTGTCCCCTGGACTAAGGTTGTACCTGCAGCGGGTATGAGCACACGCGATTGTGCCCTTATTGAACCTTTGAGCGTGGGTTTCCACGCTGTGGATCGTGGTGCGGTGACCGACATTGACACTGTGTTGGTAATCGGCTGTGGTATGATAGGATTAGGAGCTGTGGTACGCGCTGCTATGCGTGGAGCTACTGTGATAGCTGCCGACCTTGACGACGAGAAACTGGAGCTTGCCCGTGAACTGGGTGCCACATATACTGTCAATACCTCTCGCGGCGATGTGCATCAGCAGTTGTTAGAGCTTACCGACGGACTCGGACCCGACGTGGTAGTTGAGGCTGTAGGGTCCCCAGCTACATATGTAATGGCTATCGACGAGGTTGCTTTTGCCGGAAGAGTGGTCTGCATAGGCTATTCAAAAAGTGATGTGACATTCCATACAGGTCTTTTTGTCAAGAAGGAACTCGATATCCGTGGGTCCCGTAATGCTATGCCGGCTGATTTCGAGGCAGTGATACGCTATCTGAAACGTGGCAGTTGTCCTGTGGATAAATTGATTAGTCGTGTTGTCAGTCCTGCCGATGCCGGAAATGCTTTGAAGGAGTGGAGCAAGGCTCCCGGAAAGGTGTTCAGAATACTTGTGAGACTATAATCCGGTTCTAAGCTGATAAGATGTTTTAAACTGATAAGATGAAGCGAGTATTATGAATAATCTCCAATCGCCGTTAGAAGGTTATCCGGTAAGGCAATTTAAAGAGCCTGTGAAACGCTATTGCCAGATAATGGAAATAACAGACTGTCCGGAGCTTATTGCCAAATATCGTGAATGTCACGATTCGCATCACGTATGGGCTGAGGTGCTTGAGGGCATTTGCAGTGTGGGTATCCTTGAGATGGAGCTTTATATCTTTGGCAATAAGGTGGTGATGATTGTGGAGACTCCGCTCGACTTTGAGTGGCATTCGGCTATGGCGAAGCTTGCAACCCTTCCGCGCCAAGCGGAATGGGAAAGTTTCGTGGCAGTTATGCAAGGTTGCGATCCTTCGGCAACTTCCGATCAGAAATGGCAGCTCATGGAGCGGATGTTTTACCTTTACAACTGAACGGTCTTATGTCGGACTGAGAGATTTTAGTGTATGACTAAATGATTATAGATTTATGGAAGAGTTAAATAAATCCATTGCCCCGAAAACGCCTCGTCCCGTAAAGATATTGCAATTCGGAGAGGGTAATTTTCTACGCGCCTTTTTTGATTGGATGATAGAGAAGGCTAACCGTCAGGGTGTGACCGATGCTTCCATAGCAGTAGTGTCTCCCCGCTTCAAGGCAAATGATACTATATCCACCCTTAAGGATCAGGATGGGATGTATCATGTCTGCCTGGAGGGAATTGAAAACGGTGAACCTAAGCAGACTGCCACACTCGTCACCTCTATTGCAGATGCGTTCTCACCGGTGCAGGATCCTAACAGATACCTTGGGTATATCACCTCCCCGGAGCTGAGGTTTGTGGTGTCCAACACCACTGAGGCAGGAATTAGATACGATTCCGCTTCTCCTGTTTCTTTATACGACGCCTCTTCATCTTTCCCTGCTAAGATCACAGCCTTGCTCTATGAGCGGTTTCGTCATTTTGAGGGGGATTCGTCGAAGGGTTTGATTTTTCTCTGTTGCGAATTGATCGAAGATAATGGTAGCCTACTTAGGGAATATGTGCTGCGTTATGCCCGTGAGGCAAAACTCGGTGAGGAGTTTGAGAAATGGGTGGAGGAATCGTGCTGTTTCTGCGACACTTTGGTTGACCGTATCGTATCGGGTTTCCCCACTGATTCAATAGATAAGATAAAGGAGGAGATTGGTTATAACGACAAGATTGTCGTAAAAGGTGAGCTTTATCATATTTGGGCAATCGGCGGTGAGGGAGCGGAAATCGTAAAGAGAGAGCTTCCCCTCGATAAGGCGGGGTTAAATGTCCATTTTCTTCCCTCGGTAAAGGAATTTCGCGATAAGAAAGTGAGAATCCTTAATGGTAGCCACACAGGTATGGTGCCCATAGCTTTGCAGTTGGGATGTGAGACAGTGCTCGATGCTTTCCGCAATGAGAAGGTCAACGCCTTCATCAATAAGATGGTGGAAAGCGAGGTGCTTCCGTTGATAGAGGGCGACCGTGAAGAGTTGCGACAGTTTGCCGATGGTATCTTGGAACGTTTTTACAACCCCTATATTCGTCATATGCTGAAGTCGATAGCCCTTAACTCCTTATCTAAATGGGAAACCCGTAACTTCCCTACTGTGCGTGATATGTGGGAGAAGGAGGGACGACTTGCCGAACTGGAACTCTTTACCTTCGCTGCCTTACTTACCCTTTATGCGCCCGATTCAGGTTTCACACCGGAAGATAATGCCAAACACGTGGAATATATCCAAAATTGTTGGAATAATAAGGATATCCGCAGCACTGTTTCGGACATTGTGAGCAGCGAGATATTCGTGGAGAATTTCGAGGCGCTTGTGCCGGGGTTCAGCGATAAGGTAGCGGAATATGTGGCGTTGATTAGGGAGAAGGGAATGGACACGGCTCTTGGCGAAGTGTTGTCTTAATAAAGTGATACGTAGCCTCTTGAGGGAGTGCTGTTTTAATGAAGTGATATGAAGCGGTTTATTAGAATCGATCCTAAAGATAATGTGGCGGTTTCACTTGCTGACGACCTTAAGGCAGGTGAATTGATTGAATTGGACGACAAGAGAATAAAACTTCTTGCCGACATTCCGCGTGGTCATAAGTTTGCGCTTGTCCCGATAGAGGTAGGTGATAGTATCGTGAAATATGGCTATCCGATTGGTCACGCCCTCAGCCATATAAATGCCGGGGAATGGATACATAGCCATAATCTTGCCACATCTTTAGGTGAGAATCTGCAATACGAATACAATCCTTCTATAACTAAGTCGGATGCTTCGGTTGAAACTGATTTTTCGACTGAGGCAGACTTCTCAACGATGTCACAGTCGCCTGTTATTGAGGGCTATCTCAGACGTAACGGGGATATGGGCATACGCAACGAGTTGTGGATTCTGCCCACCGTGGGATGTGTAAACGGCAGCGCACAGGCGATAGCCCGTCAATTGCTCAGAGAAGTTTCTGAGGACAAGAACGTAGATGATATAATCGCTTTTACACATAATTATGGTTGTTCGCAATTGGG
This sequence comes from uncultured Porphyromonadaceae bacterium, assembly GCA_947174225.1. GTDB lineage: Bacteria > Bacteroidota > Bacteroidia > Bacteroidales > Muribaculaceae > Lepagella. Next base: position 6,737 of record CAMWIF010000115.1, read on the forward strand.
CACGGATCATGCCAACACCCGTAAGGCGTTGGCTGCTCTTGTACGTCATCCCAATGCCGGAGGTGTCATTGTGCTTGGCTTGGGCTGTGAAAATAACCGAATTGATCAATTGAGAGAGGAGATTGGCGACTATGATCCGGAGAGGGTGAGATTTATCACAGCTCAGGAAGTTACTGATGAGATTGAGGAGGGTGTAAAGGTAGGACGTGAGTTAATTGCTGTGATGCGTCGGGATGTGCGTCAGCCATTGCCGTTCTCAAAGCTGAAGGTCGGTCTGAAATGTGGAGGTTCAGACGGTTTGTCGGGCATCACTGCCAATCCTTTGGTTGGTCTTCTTACCGACCGTATAGTGGGCTGGGGAGCCGCTGCCGTTCTTACGGAAGTGCCGGAGATGTTCGGAGCTGAGACGATACTTATGAATCGTACTGTGAACAGAGATTTGTTCGACAAGACTGTAGAACTTATCAATAACTTCAAAGACTACTTCCGACAGAGTGGTCAACCGGTTTATGAAAATCCTTCGCCTGGAAATAAGGCAGGGGGTATAACCACTTTGGAGGAAAAATCGTTAGGTTGTATTCAGAAGGGTGGAAAAGCACCTGTGGTTGGCGTACTCGGCTATGCCCAGCCGGTCATGACTCCCGGTTTGAATCTGTTGAACGCTCCGGGCAATGATTTGGTGGCTTCCACCGCATTAGCAATCTCTGGCTGTCAGATGGTGCTTTTCACCACGGGTCGCGGCACTCCTTTCGGCACCTGTGTACCCACCTTGAAGATTTCAACCAACACCCAGTTGGCACAACATAAGCCCGGATGGATTGACTTCAATGCCGGAACTCTCATAGCTGACGAATTGCCCGAAAAGGCTCTCGACCGCCTTACTGACGAAATAATAGCCATAGCCGACGGCAAAAAAGTAAAGCAGGAGATTAACGGCTACCGTGAGATAGCCATCTTCAAGACCGGCGTAACACT
>CAMWIF010000116.1 GCA_947174225.1 uncultured Porphyromonadaceae bacterium
TGGTCTCTTTAAGCTCTCCGAAGCCCAATACCTCAACGCCACCGGCCGCCTCTAACCCCACCCTTAGTCCTAATTGGCTATAAAGATAGAAATTAATCAACTTTTAGAGAAGACCCGATTTTATTTCCACAGAGAGGTAACATCGGGTCTTCTCATATATTTTTATCCTGAATAACCCTATCCTTTGCCTTTCGCATTCTTAGATTAAGAAAAAAGGCTGCTTAGTTTGTTTATATTTCAAACCCTTGTTAAGGTGAGCCTTTTTCTACGGTAAGCCAATCCTTATCAAAGCACACCATTTTAAAGAGAGGGAAAAATACGATTCTATAACTATATGATGCGGTCTATGAAAAACATTCTTCGACATTCCTTTTTGTTGTCTATGATATGCTTTACCTCGATTCTTTCACACGCTTCGGGTAAAGATAATGACACTCTTATCCTTGACTTTCCACAAGGTAAAGCCGCCATTTACCCCGATTTTAAAGATAATGACTCTACACTGCGCAGAATACACCAAATCACTGAGGAACTACATAATCCTGACTCGCTCGCTCAATTACGCCATATAAGAGTCATAGGTGCCGCTTCTCCCGAAGGATCGGTGGCTATAAACCGCAGTCTGTCGCAAAAACGCGCCGATAATATCTTTGACTATCTTTCCAGGGGCATTCAGATTCCGGATTCTATCACATCCTTCACTTTCTTAGGACGCGATTGGGAGGGTCTCAAGAAACTTGTGGAAAATGACCCGGCTATCCCTTACCGTGATGAGACCCTTACTCTTATAGATGAGATAATTGCCAATCATCCGAATCAGAGTGAAAACGATAATCTTCTTCATCTTCAACAGCTGCGTGAAGGTGTCCCCTATAAGTATATGTATACTCATCTTTTCCCGGCATTGAGAGCCTCTACATTGCTCTTTGAATACTATCCCTCAATTCCACGAATCAATGTTGCTGATTTTCCGATAACTCTAAGTACTATCCCCGTTTTCAACGAGATCACAACGGTTTCTGACGAAACAGCAGTATGTAGACAATGCGGCAAGCCATTCTATATGGATTTACGCACCAATCTACTGTTTGATGCGCTTCTCCTACCGAATATAGGAGCGGAATTCTACGTTGGTAAGAATCTCTCGATTATAGCCAACTGGATGTACGGCTGGTGGGACAAAAACAGTCTTCACCGTTATTGGCGTGCATACGGTGGAGACCTTGGTCTTAGGTGGTGGCTCGGAAAAAAAGCTCACGAAAAACCGCTTACCGGTCATCATATAGGAGTATATGCAGGAGTGGTAACCTACGACTTTGAATTTGGAGGCAAAGGTTATATGGGCGGTCGTCCCTCCCATAATCTATGGGACAGATGTAACATTATAGCAGGCGTGGAATATGGTTACTCATTGCCGGTGGCGCGTCGTCTAAATATCGATTTCACAATCGGTATAGGGTATCTTGGGGGTAAGCTAATTCAATATGTTCCCGAAGACAAACATTATGTATGGCAGAAGACCGAGCATCTACATTGGTTTGGTCCGACGAAAGCTGAAATATCACTTGTCTGGCTGATTGGCTGCAACAATTATAATGCAAAGAAAGGAGGCAACCGATGAAACCTTTTAAACTCACTTCAAGCTCTCTTCTCCTCACATCCTTTTTGGTCGGTTTCTCATCCTGCAACCACAAAGACCTCTGTTTCGATCATATGCACGAGATAGAGACCGAGGTAGTGTTTGACTGGCAGAAGTCGCCTGACGCCAATCCGGCTTCGATGGCAGTGGTCATGTTCGACCGTGATCTTGTCAAGGATCCCATACGTTACATTTTCTCCGGCAGAGATGGTGGGACAATCGACCTTCCATTCGGGCAATATGACGCTATCGCGCTCAATGCCGACCTCAACGACTGGGCATACTTCAGGAATCAACCCGATATTGAATCTGTTGAACTCTATACTCACGATGCCGAGCGGCTGCAAGCCTATCAGCTTATGCCTGAGGCAGTACCAAAAGTGAGAGGTACCGAGGATGAACGTATGGCTGAAACACCGGGTATGGCGTGGAGTACCCGTACCGACAGCGTAACCCTCGACGCAGACGATACACATAAGGTAATCACACTTTATCCCGAAGAGATTGTATGCCATTATTCAGTAGAAATTCTCGACGTGGAGAATCTTGAGAACGCACGCGGGGAAGTAATCGACGGCACTCTCTCAGGGTTGGCAGAGGGATTTCTACACGGCAAGAAGTGCGCTACAGACCATCTGGTGACAATGCCATTCACTCTGGCAATATCCGAGGATAACACTGAGCTGAAAGGTCAATTCCTTACCTTCGGAGAATGTCCCCATAATAACGCTCCGCATATCCTGACCATCTATCTATTCCTTTCCGACGGCTCAAAGTGGTATTATTCGTTTGATGTCACCGACCAAGTACACAATGCTCCTGATCCCCGTCACGTGAATATAGTAGTTCACGGTCTGGTATTGCCCCGTCCTCTCCAGAGCGATGCCGGACTCCATCCTGATGTCAATGATTGGCAGACTGAAACCGTAGACATAACCATGTAATCTTTATGCCTACGCTGCTTCAAGATAAGCCTAAATATTTACTAATTGCCACCGTATTTTGCGAGTGGCAATTTTTATTCTGTTAAAATTAAACTTTCCGTGAACTCTTAGCAGAGTTATGTAGTTATATTAGTAAAATTAATCAATCTTAAGTATAAGAAAAACACGATTATAACTATGAAAACATCTCCACTATTTTTATTAGGTCTCTCCGTCCTCGCTCTTGCTTCTTGCACTGAAGAAGAACACGAAAGTATTAACCCAAATATCAGTAAAGGCAACGCTATCGGTTTCCGTCCGGCTATGGGCACACGTGCCACCGAGACCACCAATGCCAACCTTTCTGAAATCACAGTTTCGGCATTCCTGAATAACCAGCCGTTCTTTAATAATCTACCATTCACTAAAGGATCCGACAACTTCTTTACCTCCGATCCGGAATATTATTGGCCTGGTGATGACAGTGAAATTACATTTTACGCTTATTCTCCGACAGCTCCAGGCGGCACATTAACTCTTACCCCCGACACTAAAAATCTTACAGACTTTTCACCGGCATCGAATATCGCCGATCAGGTCGATTTCATAACCACAGATGCTGTCACCGGTAAAAAATCAGCTAACGAGGCATCAGGTCTGGAGCTGACCTTTGATCACCGTCTCTCACAGATTGAGATTCAAGCCAAGGCTGACAATGAAGCTTATGAGTTCCAAGTTTCAGGTATACGCATCGGTCAACCGATTTCAAAGGGAAGTTTTGATTTCGCCTCCAACGGTTGGACCCTCGACACTGACAAGGCTATATATGAAGAAACCTACTCCACTCCGAAAAAACTTTCTGCCGATGCCGTAAACATTATGGGTGAAGGTGGCAACGCGATGCTTATTCCGCAGCAGCTTACAGCTTGGGATCCCCAGAACGACGCAAGCAACACATCTGCCGGAGCATATCTTTCCGTTAAACTTCAAATCAATACGGTTGCAGGTGCTCAGGTCTATCCATTCCCCAGCAATGCAGATTGCGTTTGGGCAGCAATCCCTATCAACACTAATTGGGAACCGGGTAAGAAATATGTCTACGTGCTCGACTTCTCACACGGCGGTGGTTATGTAGATCCTAACGACCCGATACCCGGTGACCCGATCTTTGGCGGCCCGATAAAATTCACCGTTGATGTCACCAGTTGGGAATCAAGTACACAGGACACACCGATGCAGACTTATTAAAATATCATAACTAACATACAGGCCGTAAGAGGTTGAATGTTCCTCTTACGGTCACCAATAAAATCCCTCCCTGCCGGAGGGATTAATTAAATCAAAAAACTATGATTGACTTTCGATTCCACTCCCATAGATCCATTATGCTCCTCCTCTCAGCGTTATGTATAACTCTGAGTTTCTCTTCCTGCTCTGATGATGATTCTCCTTTTCAAGACAAAGATATGAGCAACGGTCAGAAAGAGATTGTGTTTTCTGTAAGTACCTCTTCCGATTGGAATAACGGCACAAGGACACATACCTCTCCATCTGTTACCCGTAGTTCTTCTTCAGATGATTATTTACCGACAGTTACTCTTACCTCTTCTTACAATCAAACCTTTATCTTATTCCGGAGGTAAGAGATGGAATCGACCTTTCCTCAAAATATTCGGAAGCGGCACTAAAATCTTCTGAAACTACCCGAAAATACTCTGCGCCTACCCGCTCGTCACTGACAACCAATGAAACCATCGGTTCTTTCGGTGTATTTGCTTCGCTTCATCCAAACAATTCTTCTTCCGACGCTTTCAAGCCTGATTATATGTATAATGTCGAAGTCACCAAGACTGACGACAATAGTTGGGCACCGAAAGCAGAATATCTTTGGCCAAATGAAGCAACTCTACATATCAACGCCTACTCACCATACTCCTCAACAGAAACTCTGAATAGCTCAGAAAAGGCACTGAATAATTCGGAAGGCATCACCTCTCTCCCATCAGCAGATGAGACAGGCAACCTTTCAATCTCATGGGTGACACCATCAGATGTAGCTAATCAGCAAGATCTGTTGTGGGCAGTTCCCAAAGACGCATCTGCCTCACCTTGTGACCTCACATTCAATCACGCTCTTACAGCCATTAGATTCGTCACCGGCTCCGAGATGATTCCTTGTACTATTAAAAAAATTGAGATAACTAATGTTTTGTCTTCCGGCTCACTCAATATAGAGACAGGTGAATGGACACCTAACGATGCTATTGAAAGTTATTCCGTCACTCCGAATATTGCGCTTGAAGCAGTTGCCGGAGAGGCATACGTCGCTGCCGGCACAGCCATCACGTCTGATGCCGAAACATTCCTTTTGTTACCGCAGACTCTTACAGGAAACTCTGAAATCATACTTACAATCGAAAGCAACGGCACAGAGTCCAACTTCAACGCCTCACTGGAAAATCAGATATGGACAGCCGGAAAGACCGTCATTTACCGACTGTCGGCAAATCCAGTGTCAGACTCCCTTATCCTCGACATCCTTGATGCAAATGGGAACCCGGTTACAGAGTTGAAATCGCACTATACCGGCGACACGATACGATATTCTGTCAGCAGTCATTATACCACCACTACCGGCGGCCAATCTAATTCAAAAAATATTCCGTGGAAAGCAGAATTTATCGACGATGACGGAAACATAATAGAGCGTCCCCAATGGATTACCGCCTTCTCTACGGAGGGCAACGGCGATATTGCTTGTAAAGCACCGACGGTGTTGCAAGAACCTGTGTTTGCCGCTATGAGTGACGAGACACGTAAACTACGCGATGCAGCCGATATAAATTCCACTTCCGGTTATACTCCCTATAATCTCTCCAACTCTACCGGTGCTCCAACTGTAGAGAACACTGCCAATTGCTATGTAGTAAGCGCTCCCGGTAAATATTCCCTACCCCTTGTCTATGGCAATGCGATAAAAGAGGGAGCTGCCAATACGTCAGCTTATAAGTGGGACACCCACACACGAAACGTATTGAAGACTTTCATTAATCATCTCGGCAACGACATTACAGACCCTTATATCTACAATAATTCCGGTTGTGAGCCTAAGGATGCTTATATGGTTTGGGAAGGAAGACTTTGCCTCATCGGCAAGGTTGCCTTGTCAGAGGATAAACATAGCCTTCTTTTTGAGGTACCTGCCACCTATATTCGTCAAGGTAACGCCCTTCTTGCAGTGCGCGATAAAGATGGAAACATAATGTGGAGCTGGCAAATTTGGGTAACCCCCAATCAACCTGAAGAAGGTATGCGTGCCTTTTCCTACAATGGAAATGACTACCATATCATGGCTCGTAATATTGGCGAGATTTCCGGTGGTGACGATACATATTTTGAGGCACAAGCCACAAAAGTCAGATTCACCCAGATCACAGATGACAACCTGACTCCCAAATCAGTCATAATTGACATAAAACGTGATGACAAGCACGTCTACACACCTTTCTGTTATACTTTCTATCAGTGGGGACGCAAGGATCCTATCCTATCACGTTTCGACAGATACAGGGAATGGTATGATGCTGACCATAACGAGATAACAGAGATAAGGTCGGAGGCATGGTCATTATCTACTCTTGATAATAGTTATATTACTAAAAGTATCCTTAACCCTGACGTATTCTGGACTGCAAGCCATAATGATACCACTCCATATAATAACCTATGGAACATACAGTCTAACAATCATAACGGCGTGAAGTCTGTATATGATCCTTCCCCTTTAGGTTTTAAAATGCCGGGTGAGATGCTTAAAGCGTTTGCTCTTGACAGTAAAGAATATGACTATACATATGTAGACACTAACGTTGATTTTCCCGGATTTTCATTCACGTTGCCCGACGGTGATTTATATTTCGCGTTGTTAGGCTACCGTGCCGGCACAACAGCAGGAGAAAACGGGGTCTTGACCAATGGATCAATATGGTCAAACATACTCAATAACAGCCGTAATGAAGCACGTTGTTTCCAGATATTAGCCGGGAACAATATCAACACACAATTCACGACCGACCCGCTTTTGCATGCATTCGGTGTTCGACCTATTAAAGATGAATAAAGTATTATGTCACGCAGTCCGAAAATAGTTAAGACACGATTGATGCCGAAGAAGTATTGTCTGAACCTCTTCGGCATCTATTTCACACGCGACAAAACCTGGATCAACAAATATGTCGTCAACCACGAGAGAATCCACGATGCCCAGCAGCGAGAACTCCTCTATATACCTTTTTACATACTCTACATACTGGAATGGCTCTTCCGGCTGCTTCAATACCGCAACCAGCCTGAAGCCTACATGAACATATCCTTTGAACGCGAAGCGTATGCCCACGGAGATAACCTCTCCTACCTCCAGCACCGTCGCCCCTACTCCTTCCTCCGTTACCTCCGACTTCCCAAAAAGAAATAAAAATTCTCCTATTGCAAAATCTTAGGAGTCAAGATGGGAACACTAAAAATATACTGTCGGCTCACAAATATTTTTCTTAGTGTCTCAGGAAAAGCAGATGAGTTTCAGTAGAAGAAAAATTGAATGAGGGTTAGTAGAGGGGGAGGGAGTCGGGATGGAAGGTGATTGAGGAAGAGGTGACGGGGGTAGCGAGGAAGTAGCCTAAGCAGAAATCGCCGGAATACATAGAGGATCCGTTGCTGTCGGAGGATACTGCCTGCAAATAATCAAACATCTCACGACTTATGGGTGACACGGTGGCGCGTATAATGTCTCCTTCTCGTAAGGCTGTGGCGTCATCCTCCTCGTCAAGGTCCTTGCGCGAAGTCATAAACACATCGTTTATAATTCCCTGCGCCTCGTAAACATCTGTGACAAGATTCCACATATATGCCTTTCCGTTGCGGTATAGGCGCACCCAATAGCACTCCCCGTCGTTCTCAGGATTATCAGTAAACGTAACCTGCAATACCGCCACGTAGTCATAGGGCATTTTTATCCAGTTAAATTCCAAGCCTAATATATCCGTCGGATTCAAATACTCACAAACCGAGGTGTAGCTTTCAGCAGGTCTCTCCACATTAAGCTGATAACGGTGTCCCGGAATCCC
>CAMWIF010000117.1 GCA_947174225.1 uncultured Porphyromonadaceae bacterium
CTCGACTCTGCACTGCGCGAGAATACCGCTGCCAAGATTCACGAGGGTAACGGTAGACCGGTCTGCAACTCACCGGTCAGGCGTATTACCGTCTTGCCGGCAACGGTGGCGTGGACGATGTGGCAGGGGAAACGGGAGGTACATCCGGCACTCTCTATCGTGCGAAGTTTCAGGCTGAACTCCGTTGGTATTTCCTTCAAAGTTCACTCTTCCAGAGGGAGGGTCGCCGTAAGGTGGCTGACCTTGAGGAGAGGATTGCACGTGCCGGCTACGAGAAGGAGAAGATCGACATCAACGAGTTCATGATCCAGAATCAGATTGACCAGCACTATGACAGCCTCATGGCGGGTGTGCTCATCCACCGTGTGGCTCTCCTCCAGCTACTCGACGATGCCCAGCGTTATCTTCTCGGCAACGAGAACATCAGTAGCGATGAACTTGTGAAGGTGCTCAACGATAAGCTTGAAGCGGAAAGGAAACTCTCCGAAATTGAGCATCCCTATCCGGCTGCAATATCCCTGTCGGGTATTCAAGCCACAACCGTATATATAGACTCGGCTGCCCTTGTGAAGCACGTGGCAACTGCCCAGGGCGATATGAAAATCTTGCAGCTCCGAATGGAACTGCTCCAACAGAGGGAGCGCAACGTGAAATGGTGGAACAACCTCACCGTCGCGCCCTTCGTGCGTTATGCACATTATTTCCGCCGGAATCTTCCCGATTCCTACAATGTGGATGCCGGCTTGACTTTCACACTCCCCATCGACAACGAGTGGAAGCGCAAGAAACGTACCCTGCTCTCCGAGAGGGGTGTGCTCGAAGCCGAGGAGGAACGCCTGAGCCGCCGTGTGGCTGACAAGACCGCTGTGGTGGTGGCTGAGGTGGGGAGGCTCGACCGCGCCTCGAAAAGCGAACTGCGCAGAATGGCGGAGCTGAAGGCATATCTGCGCCAGCGCACCGATGCCTACCGGAGAGGTCACGGTGAGTACAACCGACTCGCCCGTGCCCGCGAATATGCAATGTATATAGCCTGTCTTGAAAGGCTTATAGATTACCAATACCGCCGCGACTGCCTCGTGGCAAACCTACAGTCGCTTCTCCCCGATGAGACCATACTGCGTTTCTGCAGTTTTAGTCCGCTCAGCGAAAGCGACATCAATCTGACACCCGGAAATCATTTCTGACAAAAATGAAGAATTTTACCTACCGTTCGCTCGATGAGAAAGAGAATATCGAAGAGATCCTGAAGCGCCGCCGCCGCAAGGTCAACCGCCAGCAGATCATTTCGGTAGTCATCCTTATCGCTATCCTCGGCTCTCTCGCTCTCTACATAGGTCATCACGTCTACTATACCGAACTTGACGGCTACGTGCATGTGGACACCAACAAGGTGCGTACACCTTTCGACATCTATCTCGACAGCGTGTATGTGAAGACGGGCGACCTCGTGACACCGGGAGACACGCTCTATTCTTACTATATGCTCAATCTCCTCGTGGAGAATGCCAATCCCGACGAGGAACCCCCGATGGTGGCTGTAAGCCGCAACTATAAATTGCAGTATGAGACCGCACGCCAGGAGATAGAGGTGCTGAAAGTGCGCATAGAGGAGCTTAGGAAGCAAATACGGACGGAAGACCATAATATAGCTCTCGGACTGAGCAGCAATTCCCATAAGCTCGACTTGGAGCGTCAGCTCAACGAGGCGGAAGCCCGCCTGAAGGCCCTGATTGCTGAGTTGGGCGCATTGAAGCAGACACGCGACGAGACCAAGGTGGTCTTCGCACGTCACCGTGCAGCCAACGACAGCACCCTCATCCCCCAGATATATGACGATGCCCGCTCCGCACATATGCGCCGCGCAATCTCCTACCGACTCGCAAGCGACTCGTCGCTCATAACCGATGTAAAGGCTCCTATCCATATGATTTTCTTCAAGGAGGAGGAGATTCTTACAAAGCAGCACCTCAATCTTGAGGCAAATAACCTGAAAGTGGTGGCTTACGTCCCTGTCGCCAAGATGAACAAGGTCACCAATAACTCCACCGCTGAAATAGTGGTCAACAACGATGTCAGTTTCAAGGCTGCCGTGAGCGTGCTCGGCACACGCACCGAGATGATTCCGGAGAACCTGCGCAGCTATTTCTCTAAGAAGAACACTGCCGTGATAGCCATCTTCGAACTCGACAAAGGGCAGACAATCCCTCTCTGGGCTCTCGCGTCCGGTATGCCGGTGTCGGTGAGAATCAAAAACTACAGCTGGTTTAACCGCGATGAGGACACCATACACAGCAAGCCCGATTATCTTTGGTTTACCACCGGTAAAGGAGTAATGACCGAGGAGAAGGACGGTCACCTTGTCCCCATCAGCGACACGCTGCGCAACATACTTCAGGACGGACGACTCTCCGAGAAGCCCGACACCGTAACCAAGCTATAATCCTGAAACAAAATGAGACAACTTACAGAAGCACCATATAATATAGTCACCAACCGAAGCCAACACCGTATCCTTGTGATCAACGAGCCGGTGAACGTTGATGATACCCCGGAGCTTCAATTTGAAGACTTCGACGCTATTTTCATAAATGTGATTGACAACGTGATGGATCGCAATATGCTTGCTATCCGTCTCGCGTCGCCTCTACTGTCGGAGAAATGCCGTTTCAAGCCCTGCTTCGTGACGCGCCGACTTATGGGATGGCTTGGAAAGTCGGAGGTGATTGTTGACGGCTATGCCACCACTCCCACCGACGACTCTATGGCACGCACCATCGAGGACATCTATTCCAATATGCGCCGCCATAACTTCCTGCTCGGCACCGAACCGGTGGTGACCCATGCGGAGGAGGTGGTGCGACTTTGCCGCTATGCAATTTCACGCGGTCGCTATACCTTCTCCTCTGAACCCACACCCGGACTGAGCGAGGGGTATATGGCTCTCTATTATTACACGCTCTGGTTTGCCGGTCAGCAGGATATGCAGGCAGAGGAACGCGACTTCTTTCACAAGCAGCTTCTGAGGCTCGGCTATATACGCCGTACCCGATTCATCGACCGCATCCATGTATGCCCGATGTGCAAGGGGAGCAGTCTGCTATTCTTTGAGACCTGTCCGGAGTGCGGAAGCTCTGACATCAGGGAAGAGCCTGTAATCCATCATTTCCGCTGTGCCAACGTGTCGCCGGAGCATACATATCAGCAGGACGGTGAGCTTGTATGCCCTAAATGCAAGAAGATACTGAGGCATATAGGTGTTGATTATGACCGTCCCTCATCCATCTACACCTGCGGACAGTGTGACCACACCTTCATGTATCCGAATATGCGTGTGCTATGCCCGACCAACCGCCGTGCCTGGCGACCCGACGAGCTTCAACCCGTGAACGTGGAGGAGTATGAGTTCACACCGGAGGGCATACGTGCCTTTGCAAGCAACGAGGTGGAGCGCACCCTCAACCACACCGGCTTCTACGGCTACTCTTCTATGACCGACTTCATCTCATATCTGCGCCAGTTTACCACGCCCGATATTCTTGGTGATGCTATGGTGATAGTGGGTCGATTCTATATATTCGATCCGGCTCTCGACGACCTTGCCGGACACGATGCCACTCCCCCTGTGGTGCAGACTCTCCAACGCTTCTTCAACTATAAGCAGGCTATGTGGGGCAACAACTACTATTTCCTTTGCCGTGTGCCATCCGGTCAGGTGGCAAAAGCTCTCGCCGATATGGAGTTTGAGATAAAGGAGCAGCTGCGCGACTATCAGGATCTGCATGCCGGATTTGAGTTTGAGATGGTGGATACCTACACCTACCATCCGGGCGACGATGTGGAACAATTCATAAGACGTATTGAGGAGGATAGAAATTAATGGATTACGTATTCGGAATAATCGACGGTATAATAGCCTGCTTCACAGCCAACCTTTCGTGGGACTATCTTGTCACCACCTATTGGTTTCTGCTCTTTGTGGAGTTTCCACGCTATTATCTCACCGACATAATTGCTGTGGCTAAATACGGCGCCACATGGAAGAGCCGCCGCAAGGCTGAGGCTCTGGCGCGGCGTGCCCTCTTTATGGAGCGTCCTCTGATCACGATTATGGCTCCCGGTAAGAATGAGGGCAAAAACCTTTATCATCTCTTGGAGTCGCTTAATGAGCAGACCTACAACAACTTCGAGATTATCATCGTGGATGACGGCTCAGACGACGCCACACCCTTTATATGTGCCGACCTTCAGCGTGCCGGGCTGATAAAACATTATTTCCGAATGACCGACCGCGGAGGTAAGGCTTCAGCAGCCAACTATGGTCTTGAACACGCAAAGGGTAAATATCTTGTACATATAGATGCTGATTCCTCTCTCGACCGTAACGCCATTGAAGAGATACTGCTTCCGTTCTATCTTGACCGCGACGTGCGCGGTGTGGGTGGGTGCATAAAGGTGCGCAATGCCGACGACTCCATGTGCAGCTCTATGCAGGCTTTGGAATACCTGCGCACGATTATGGTGGGGCGTATGGCTACCGACATGCTTGGCATATTCCATATCATATCCGGGGCTTTCGGAGCTTTCGAGACCGAGACCATACGTCAGCTCGGAGGCTGGGACATCGGTCCGGGACTTGACGGCGACATCACGCAGAAGATACGTAAGGCGGGATATAAGGTGCGCTTCGCCAACAAGGCGGTGTGTCTCACCAATGTGCCGGTGAAATGGAGTAAGCTGTTCATGCAGCGTCTCAGATGGTCAAAGTCGCTCATCCGCTTCCGCGTGCGCAAGCACCGCGACATCTTCTGGAGCAACCGCAACTTCTCCTTCTCAAATATGCTCTCCAACCTTGACTGCATAGTGTTCGACTGTGTGTTTAATTTCATTTGGTTGTTCTATATAATCACTCTCTTTCTGAGCAATGCCGATAGGATTCTTGACATTATGATTGTGGGATGGCTTATACGTCTCTCTTTCTCGATTCTATCTTTTATATCAATGCAGGCGGTGTCGGAACGTGCCGGACAGGAGCGCCGACTCGGGGCATTGTTGATCTTCCACACCATCTATATGGGCTATTTCCTACGTATCGCCCGTCTGGTGGGTCATGTGAAAGAGATTTTCTTCTATTCCTCTTATAAGGATAGCTGGAATCCCGAAAAGACCTCTTCTGTGGCTTTGGCAGAGGGGATGTGATTTATACAACCAAAAAATATACCGATATTCAATAATGGGCAGTAACGACCTGAAAGAGAAAATAGGGGTGATAGGACTGGGCTACGTGGGACTTCCATTGGCTGTGCTCCTTAGCTCTAAGTATGAGGTGAGAGGTTTCGATATTTCGTCGGCTCGTCTCAAGGAACTCAAAGAGCTTAAGGACTCCACACTTGAAGTCAGTCGCGAGGCTCTCCAAAGAGCCTTTGGCAACGGATTCAGCTGCTCCGACAATCCGGACAGTCTGTGCGACTGCACATTTTATGTGGTGACCGTCCCCACACCGGTCAATTCAAATCATGAGCCGGATCTCCAGCCTCTCGAAAGCGCCTCGCGCATAATAGGGGAGGTGATAAAGCCGGGTGATGCGGTAGTGTTTGAGAGCACCGTTTATCCCGGCACCACCGAAGAATTCTGCATTCCTATGATAGAGGAGGCGTCGGGGCTTAAATGCAATGTCGATTTCACTGTGGGCTACTCTCCGGAACGAATAAATCCGGGCGACCGTGTACACACTGTGGAGAATATCTGCAAAATCGTGTCCGGCTCCTCTCCGGAGGCTCTTGACCGTATAGATAAGGTTTATGCGTCGGTGATAAAGGCAGGCACTTACCGGGCTGCCTCCATAAAGGTGGCTGAGGCTGCGAAAGTGATAGAGAATACGCAGAGAGACGTCAACATAGCCTTTTTTAATGAGGTGACAAAGGTATTCAATGCTTTGGGCATCAACACCTCGGAGGTGATTGAGGCTGCTTCGACAAAGTGGAATTTCCTGCGGTTTCATCCCGGGCTTGTGGGAGGTCACTGCATAGGTGTTGACCCTTATTATCTGATTCGTAAGGCTGAGCTTCATGGGATGCATCCGCGTCTTATCACAGAAGCACGTAATGTCAATGAGTCGATGGGTTTCTATCTCTCTGACCAGGTAGTGGAGGCTCTCAACCGTCGTAATAAACCCATCAGTGACACGCGCATACTAATATTAGGCTTTTCTTTTAAGAAAGATTGCCCGGACATTCGCAACACCAAGACTTATGACACAATCGTGAGTCTGAGCCGCTATGGATCGAAGGTTGTGGTCTACGATCCCTGGGTAGATCCCCATGCTGTGGCAGAGGAATATGGCGACGTACCTCTTGCGGCAGATCTGCATGAGGTGAAGCTTGCCGGTCCGTATGATGTGGTGGTACACTGTGTCGAGCATTCCTGCTTTCGTGATCTTGATCTTTCTGACAGCAAGACAGCCGACTGTGTAGATTGCAGCATCATTAATCCTTATAAAGAATAACAATAACAACTGACCTCACGGTCAATCACACTCCGATATGAAATTACGCATCATACTTTCATTTATTTCTCTTATTGTTTCGCTTGCTCTCCATCTCCCCGATGCGAGGGGAGAGGAGGGGAAGCGCCTGCTTATAATCAACGCCTACCATGACGGTGCCCCGTGGGCTCAGGAGATTATAAATCCTGTGCTCTACGACATTGCGAAGAGGGAGGATTTCGTTGCGCCGGAGGTGGTATATCTTAGCAATACGTTGATTCATAACGAGAAGGATTTCAAAACTATGGAGAATGGCCTTTTTGAGCGTTTCTCCGACCGTAAGCCTGATTATCTTGTGCTTGTGGGTAATTTCACATTCACCCTGCGCGACCGTATAGTGAAGGAATGGGGCAATGTGCCGATGCTTCTGGTGTGTCAGTCGGAGGGATACGGCTCACAGGAATTTTATTATACCTATGAGGAGGGACAGATGGTGTGTGAAGACCTGCGTCCCCTCCAAGAGCTTCAGGGGAAATATAATTTCTCGATTGTGCATATCCCCAACCTCTATGAGCAGACCATAAATATGATGAAGGAGATGTTTCCGGGAATGAATCATCTTGTCTTCATTGCCGATGCGCTTTATATCAACCGTCACCTTAACCATGAGATACAGGATTTCATGGAGGAAAACTATCCTGATGTCACTTATGAATGGCTGGTGGCGAGCGACGAGCATGGCAAGTTGCTTCAGCAGTATCTCAACAACCGCGACTTCAATACGGGCATATTGCTCTCGACGTGGTTTTTCGAGCGTATGACCATCCACGGTTATCCACAGCTGATTGCGGGCGATGCGCATCTCATCAAGAGTGTGAGGCGCCCTGTGTTCGGCTTGCGCTACGCTTATTTCAGCTACGGACTCACAGGAGGTTTCTTTCCGTCGCCCGAAGAGTTTCAGGAGGATTTGAAAGCGGCTTTGGGTGATTTGATTTCCAATAAGGATATGGCTAAGGTGCCTTTCCGCACGGTGAAGCATGCTTTTCCTATCGTAAATTATGAGAAATTGGAGAGATGTAAGATTTCTCCTTCGGTGTGTCCTGCCGGCACGGTATTCCTTAAC
>CAMWIF010000118.1 GCA_947174225.1 uncultured Porphyromonadaceae bacterium
TTTTCAGTCTGAAACTACATTCACTTCCACAAAGCTGCTCAATTTCAAGGTATCGTTCCAATTCCTCTCTTACCCGTTCACGAATCGCAACAAGCCTTTTTTCAGATATTCGAGAACTTTTCTGAAACATAATCTTGTCAACCGTCACACTGAAAGGACGGAAAAAATAATCAGGTTTCACTCCGAGAGCCTTGCAGAACGCTATCAACATCCTACTATCAGGATTGGTCTCCCCTTTCTCATATTTATTAATAGCCTGACGAGATATAGACGGAGTAACCAGTTTTCCGAGTTCATCCATACTGACCCCTTTCATAAGTCGCGCCTGACGCAGCCGACGACCGAATATGTTGCCTTCTCTACCATTCATAGCTTCACTGTTCATAGCTCTACGATTCATAGTCAAACTTTGTTGGTTGACAAAGTTAATAATAATTTCTGATTTGTCAACCAACAATCAAAATATTTTTTAGTTTTCTTTATGCATTATTTTTAGTCTACTGAACCCGTGTCTTCCAATGATTTTTCTTTCGTCCAATACTTTTATGACGATACATACCTTTATCAACTTAGGAATCTTATTAACTATCGTAGGACTATATTACATTTTCCGCTGATAGTAAAACACCCTCTTTCATTTTACCCCAAGGAACCTTTTCTAAGTTCCTTTCACCATCTTTGCCATAGTTATTTCCTTATTTAACTAAAATGGTTATAGACACTGAGAGAGACATAAAGTATTTTAGTTGCTGGTGCCGAAGCGGGAGGTGTCGATGGTGGAGGAGTTAGGTTTGAAGCCGTTGAAGCGCTAGATGAACGATACTTTGAAGTTACGCATCATCTCGTAGGCGGTCATTCGGTAGTCCTGTCCGGCGTGGTTAATGGTCAGGGTTGGGGTCCAGGTGTTGAAGAGGTCGGTGCATCTCAGGGCGAGTTCGCAGCATCGTTTGTTGCCGAATTGCCATTTCGCACCGGCATCTACCCTACCAAATGAGTTGAATCTTCCGGGTCCTTGTATCGTGCCTGTCAAATATACCAAATCAATAGCCAAGGATACGGGAGAACCGGGTGTAAATTTCAGAGTATTATTAAGCTCTCCATAGAATGACCAGCGACGGTTGTCGAAACTTATATCGTGAAAGTGAGATGCCTTTTCCTGTTTGTGAAACACATTGGCTGTTGCCTCTACATTCCATATATTCCTGACATTAAAGGGTACAGTGATCTGCAACCCCAATGTGCGGGAAAAATCAAGGTTGACTGTCTGAAACAACAGTTGCAGCTCATCCGGCAACTGATAAGGAAGCTGAACCGAATACTTATCAGCAAATAGATAATAAAACGTGGCAACGTATTTTTGGCTAAGGATGTAGCTTAATTGAGACGCATAATTCAGATAAGGCTGCAATGCCGGATTACCCTTTATCATAGAATACTCGTTGACGTAAGAGGTTCCACCATGCAGTTCCCAGTATTGCGGATATATGCGCTGGGAAGTGAAATTGAGTTGGAAGATACTTTTTGGAGTCTTGTAATAGGTCGCTCCCAATTGAGGCACGAAATTCCAGTTATGCTGATAATCATTATGGAAATATTCAGCCTTGGCAGACGCATTAAACGACAAGCCCCAATCAAACGACGCTTCCAAGCCTACATATCCGTCTGCCACATCTTCCCTCAACACATCGTCAAACCCGGCCATTTGAGGGTAGCGGTAACTTTGGCTGCTATGATCATCGGAATGTTGGTATTCCAAACCATAATTGACTGCAACATTCCCAAGCTGATGCTGACAATCGGCATAGATATGATAACGCTTGATAGACTGCTTATTTAGCGCATTGAGCAATTCGGTATACTCTTTGGCAAGTCTTTGCTCACGGTGTTCATTATAATAGATATAATCACCTCCTACGGTCAAGCCAAACGGTGTCGCGTAACGTAAAGCCACGTTATGATAGGCAGGTGGAGAAAGATAGGTGTATCGGTTTATATAGTCCCCGAATGTACCCTTGGATAGGCTCTTATCGCAAGCATCGGTATTCATCTGACCGTTATACGTCAATTTCAAGGTCTTATAAGCCACAGAAGCGTAAAGAAGATTAGTAAGTCTCTTACCAATCTGCTGCATATCATCGTCAATCTTGACACGTTGTGTATTCAGCATATGATTGGAAGCCGTCTCCTGACGTTTCCAGGACTTGCTCTTGGTAAGTGACCAGTTGAAATCAAATGTCCAATCTTTAAACGCATATGTAGCCGCCACGCCTCCCCGGTAAGAAGCATAATGTGCCTGATCGTAACCAATCTGAGCCTGTCCCATAAGTCCGTCAATCGGACGTGGGGTCTTGAGCACAACATTTAGCACTGCGCCGCTCACGTGATACTTTGCCGGAGCAGAATACATCACCTCAACACTTTTCAATCTGTCAACCGGAGTTGAGTAGAGCAATTGATATAGGTTCTGCAACGGCATATTTGTCAGTTCCCCGTTGAGGATTATGGTCACACCGGTCGTACCGTTGAGTGACAAGCCATTTTCATTGCTCACCACACCGGGCACGTAACTCAGTACCTCAAGGATATTCGTAACAGGCTTATCCTTGACAATTGCAGGCAGATCCACCACTAATATGCCGTCACGCCCTATGACTTGCGGTTTATCGCCACTGACCACCACTTCATCCAAATCTCTGGTTATGCTGTCGGGATGCTCTATCTGAGCGAATGCGCTCGCTCCGCAAATCACCATAATCCCCAATAACGTCTTTCTCTGATCATTTATCCGCATATAATTATTTCCCATAACATTTCTTCCTTTTGTGTTATTTTTCTTTTCCGCAAAATTACTTTCCCATCCTATATCCTGCACTATCCACTGCCTTATTTAGTCTTAAGCCGTTCCTTATTTAGTCTTAAATTAGGAGTCACCTCTGCCTCTTCCCTTATTTAGTCTTAAATGATAAGCTTTTAAATTGCAATGCAGTGAATTATTAGTAATTTTGCTGCTATGAAACAGTTTAAGACCATCTCAACGATATTCATTCTGACCATTGCAGTCATTTTCGGCTGCAACGTGTTCTATCTTGTCAAGCTATACAAATCCATCCGCACCACTGTGGAGCAGAACGTGATGACTGCCTTGGCAGATGCCGACCTTGACGAACTCTGGATAAGGGCTGAGCGCTCAAGGGAAAAGACAATGAGAGAAATAGAAGCCGGTCAACAGGATTCCTTACGTAAAGGTGAGGCATCGGTGTATCAGGATACAAGTGGAAATATGGTATCGGTGACACGCTATGACGATGGCAGCGTCTCTTCCGAAACCATTTCAGATGAAAACGATGGGTCATTTTCCAATAAGTTCATAGATGCTGTGGGTCGTCAATTTCATACCATTATGGATGCGCACGTCGGAGTTGACTTTGAAGTGATGGACAGTGTGCTTTCAAAACGGCTGAACGACCGTATGATATATCCGGATTATATTGCAACGGAGATTATTGATTCCCAAGGAGCTGTAATAGTGTCTAATCCTAAATATACAGAAGGCACTTACGATACATTTACCTATCGCTTCAATCCTGAGATGGATATGGCATACCGTGTCCATCTCACCCCTTTGACCCGGCACATATTCTCTGAAATGTCGGGGGTAATAGTGACGGTGTTCCTGCTGATGATAGTCTTCGCAGCAGCCTTTATTTATCTTTTCCGCACAGTGTCCAGACTTCGTACCATTGAAGAAATGAAGGATGATTTCGTCAACAATGTCACGCACGAGTTGAAAACACCGATTGCCATAGCCTATTCTGCCAACGACGCCCTGCTGAATTACGACACAGTAAATGATCTTTCAAAGCGAGACACTTATCTCAGAATAGCCAACAAACAGCTTAAACGCCTCGGTGAGCTAGTCGAAAGCATCCTTGCTATGAGTATGGAGCGACGAAAGACATTGCAGCTTAAACCGGAAACTATTGAACTGCACAGTTTTATCGAGGGGATTGTCGAGGCACAGAGTATGAGAAAAGAGAAGGATATACATATTGATGTGAAGCAAGTGGAACATACGGAGATTGAAGCTGACAAGATCCACTTAGCAAATGTCTTGAATAACCTTATAGACAATGCAATAAAGTATTCAGATGAAGGTGTGAACATTGTAATTACAGGTGACGATGAGGGTATCTCTATAGCTGACAATGGCATAGGTATACCATCAAAATCGCTCCCCTATCTTTTTAATAAATTCTACCGTGTGCCTCACGGCAACAGGCAGGATGTGAGGGGGTATGGCATAGGTCTTTATTATGTCAAAAGTATCTTGGATAAGATGGGCTGGAGCATAAGTGTGAGCAGTAAGGAGGGAGAAGGCTCAGTATTCACCATTAAATTTAATAAGGATGAGCAATAGGATACTTCTTGTGGAGGATGAAGCGGATTTGACATTGATTGTGGCTGATACACTGCGTACACAAGGATACGAAGTGATTACGGCAGTTGATGGCATTGACGGACTGTGTAAGTTTAAAGCACACGGAGCCGACATTATCATAGCCGATGTCATGATGCCGAGGATGGACGGATTTTCTATGGCGCGGGAGATAAGACGACTCTCCCCTACTGTGCCACTCCTTTTTCTCACAGCCAAGAGCACAATCGAGGATGTGGAGGAAGGGTTTGAAATCGGTGCCAATGATTATATCAAGAAACCGTTTGAACTTAGGGAATTGTTAGTGAGAATCAAGGCACTGCTTCGCCGTTACGGCGGCAACCGGAATGAGGATGTCAAGTTTGTAATTGGCAGGTATGTATTTAATGTGACAACCCAGACTCTTTCTTTGGCTGATAAAGAGTGGTGCCTTTCGCATTTTGAGGCTAAGATACTTGAACATCTTGCCGCCAACATCGGTAAGACGGTCGATGCGTCGGAATTGATGATAGCCGTATGGCAACGTGACGATCTGAGCAACCGCAATTCTCTTCACGGCTACATCCACAAGCTGCGACGTGCCCTCAGACACGATCCCTCCATATCAATCATAAACCAACGCGGCTTCGGCTATATGCTCACCCTCCGCAAAGAATAAAACAGATAGCCTTTCTGAACCGTCAAGGAAGTAGCAATCCTTCTACAAAAAAGTATCTCCTTTAAAAGATTATCTTCTTTACAACTTGTATGTGTCTATATTAACAAATCTAACACTTATCACTGTTAGATTTATTCATGTCGCATCCTTGGAGCTTCCAAACGTAAACCGGTAATATACCGGAATATACTTTGTGCAATTAAAAGCACCTAAGATTAACGCATCTCATAATCTACCAAAGAACTTCTATGACCGTCTGGCGTTTGCGTCCGCCAGGGTACTGCTCCTGGGCAGTGTGCCTATGCCGACATTATGCAGCTTGCGAACCTCGGCTGTCATAGATGTCTCTATCTTCTCTCCTCCGTGTTTGCGGCTGATTTTAACTATTTTTTCTCGGTCGAGCGATTTTATTAGCTGACCATATATCGGCTGTCCGAAAAAATTACTACTTTTGGGCATGGTTAATTTGGTTTTTGGCGAACGAGACTACCATACCCAGTGAAATCGTTTCTCCCATCCTGATAATTCCGTCCTGTCGCCAGTAGAAGCGGGCGTTCCTCACCTAATAATCGAGTCCTTCTGAGAAGCTCCCGAAAGGAGCCCGCGCGTAGCGTGCGACTTTCTGAGAAGTTCCCACCAAATAAGTCAACCCCAATCAGGCAAAGACAAACTTCCTCTGAAAGATACCTTCATCAATTTTTACAAAAGTTAATAAACCTTATATTCATTAAGTTTGTTTAAAGCGTAGTATGTTAAAAATCAATAGAATCAAGAATATGAGTCAGAAAAAGATAGATTTTATATGTCCTCCGGGAGCAAGTCATTGGGTCGGTGACGGTTTTTTGATGACTAATTTCATACCTTACCAAAAAGGACTCTCCATGAGAGATATGGATCCTTTTATTCTACTGGATTATGGAACTAAGATTTATGTAAAACCCGGCGGGGAACCCAAAGGAGTGGGAGTTCATCCTCATCGTGGATTTGAGACAGTTACCATTGCTTATCACGGAGAAGCGGAACATCATGATAGCAAAGGAAATCATAGCATTATTAAAAAAGGTGACGTACAATGGATGACGGCCGGAAGCGGTGTCCTTCATAAGGAATACCATTCAAAGGATTTGGCAGTCAACGGAGGGGCTTTCCAAATGGTGCAGTTATGGGTAAACTTACCGGCAAAAGATAAAATGGCTTCGCCAACATATCAAGCATTGACTAATGCTGCTCTCACGAAGGTGACACTACCTGATGGAAGTGGGGTGATCGAGGTCATAGCAGGCGATTATAAAGGAGCAAATGGTCCGGCTAAGACTTTCTCTACGGTAAACGTAATGAATGTAAAACTTGGTAAGAACGGAAAAGCTGATTTTTCATTGCCCGCATCTCAGAATACAGCATTAATGGCTGTAGAAGGTGACTTTCTTATTAATGGAGTAAAATTACCGGAGAAGAATCTTTTGAAATTCAGTCATATAGGTACCGATTTTACGGTGGAAGGTAAAAGTGAAACGAGCACCCTGCTGATTATAAGTGGTGAACCCTTAAATGAACCTATAGCCTCGTATGGGCCGTTTGTTATGAATACCGAGGCGCAAATACAAGAAGCCATCAGGGATATGCAAACGGGCAAATTTGGTTATTTACCAGATTAAAATAAAACAAGACCGGGGGCTGCATCGTCAAATGTTTACGATACAGCCCCCGACAATCTGCTTTAGGGATATTCAGATATTTTTCGTAATTTCACGTTTATTTTTTAAGGATTACCCCCGAATAAGCCCGTGATGGGTCAATCTGGGGTTCTTTGTAAATGTAGATAAAAATCCTGAGATTCTTACACCGGCAGAATAAAAATCAAGGCTGACGCGCTGATTTTCGTCCCCTCCTGCGTGCTCTTAGTCACAATTTTAGTAATTTGGAAGAATAATTTTAAAATACATTGATATGGACAGAAACCGAACAGTCGCCGGCCTTGATGTCCACAAAGATAGCATTTATCTTTGTATTATGGGGCATGATGAGGCAATTATTTTTGAAAAAACCTACGGAGTACTGACTCCTGACCTACGCCGGATGTGTGAGGACATATTGGAGCGTGGGGTTAAGGAGGCTGCCATGGAGAGTACAGCAGTCTACTGGATACCGGTATGGAACGAACTTTGTGAGTCAATGGAGCTTAAGCTTGTCAATCCCTACTTCATAAAGCAACTTCCCGGCCGCAAGAGCGATGTCAAGGATGCGCAGTGGATAGCTGAGTGTTTGCTCAAGAACCTTATAAAAGGTAGTTTCGTACCGGAACCCATCGTACAGGAGATGCGGAAGCTCAACCGCCGTATCATGGATCTCAACGAGGACATGACTTATAACACCAACAAGCTTGATGCAGCTCTCCAGCGATGCGGCTTCCGGCTGAGCAACTATGTGAGCCAGATACAGAGCAAGAGCTATCAGTCTGTCCTGAAGTCCATAATCAATGGCTCCAGAGATCCGGAAGAACTGGTGAAACT
>CAMWIF010000119.1 GCA_947174225.1 uncultured Porphyromonadaceae bacterium
CCGGTTGGCTGTAGCCTCCCCCTCCGTGGAGAAAGGGAGGAAATGTGCCGACATCGGAAGACGGTTGATGGAATTTATATGCTGGTCTTGCCATGGTTGCCCTGCAGCGGATACCACGACAGGCAAAAGGCTGAACGCTAACAAGGATAATATTTTTTTCATGACTATGGTAAGTGATGGTCCGACCTCGTAGCGGGGTCAGAAAAACAATGGTGGTGAGGAGTATAGCCTGAATCAGATGCACGAAAGGATGTCACCCGACTTAGATACTACAGAAGAATGTTACAAGGAAAGGCACACTGAAATCAACCACGAAACCATGATAGATTGAAAGGATCACGAAATCCTTGCCGGAAACATTGCTTATTATTGGTAGAGTGGTATCCATGGTTGTGGCGCCTCCTGAGGAGATGGGGGCTAACGGTCCGGCAAGGCGCATAAGGAGGGGCGCACCCAAAAGGGTGATTATCTCACGCGATATATTGGCTAAAAGTGCCACAGTGCCGAGTTCCGCTCCCTTATACTGGGTTATGAATATACTTGACAACGAATAATAGCCGAAACCGCTGCCCACTGCCAACACTTCGGGAATCTCCCTGCGTGGCATTACCAACCCCAACAGGAGGCAGCCTGCCAGTGTGCCTATAATGGTTACAAGGGGAAGAAGGAGCAGACGAGAATCGAGAGTGCGGAGATTGCGCAGCGCACCGAGGTCACTTCCCACCCCTATGCCCACGCAGAACATCAGCATAGCCAATGCCACGAAGCTCACATCGAATCCGAAGCTACCGATCTCAAGCCAGCCGAGACGCCCGAAAACGATGCCGAGGATAAAGAATCCTACTATGATAAGGCTACCTTTCATCGCGTCTCCCTTCCTTACGTTTTTTCGACCACAACCATAATCCTGATGCCAACGCCGCGCTGCCCGCAACCCCCGCTATCGCCACCCCCACGGCTTCCACTCCGAGAGTGGCTATGCCGTTCACTATCCGCTCGTCGCTCCCCACCTCTACCCCAAGAAGGAAGAGGAGCACCCATATGAGCATATTGGTGACGTTACCGAGGTAACGGAGGCGGCGATGGCGCAGCAGACGTCCGACAGCTATGCCGGCTATCATTATCAGGATTACTATGAACATAAAGTCCGGTCTGTGTGGTTGGGTTATATACTATTCTTCACCGTTGAGGCGGTCGTTGGCGTTGATCTCCATGAGAGGCACGGGGTAGAACGCACGGCTGTTGTCGTAGCCGGCACGCCCGGCAGCCTCAAGCGCAGCCTTTGTCTTGCCCCAACGACGAAGGTCATACCAGCGCCAGTTCTCAAGGGGAAATTCTATCATACGCTCGTGCTCTATCTGCGCCTGTACAGCCTCTTTGGAAGTGCCGGTCATCGGCGGCATGTCTCCGTGTACGTCACGCACCTGATTGATCAGAGGGATTGCCTCGGCTGCCTTGCCCTGCTCGTTGAGCACCTCAGCCTTCATGAGCAACACATTTGAATAACGCATCAGAGGTATATTGATTGCACAGTAGTTTGCTTCCATACCTGCCATATCGCCGGGAAGGAACTTACGGAAGCCCGCACGGTCGTTGCCCTCACCAAACCAATCGTCATATTCGTAGCCATACATTCTGCCGCTTCCGTCGTTGAAGTATGGGCAATTGAAGAATACGGTGTAGTAGAGGCGTGAGTCGTAGCGTCCGGTAGTGGCGGTCTCTCCCTCTTTCATAAATTCCTTCATAAGAGCCTCCGAAGGAAGAATCTCGTCCCAACCCCAAAGCTCGCTGCAACCGATGAAGCGGTGGAACTGTGTACGGTAGTTCGCGCCGTTGGCAGTGCTCATGGAAGTCTGGAGTTCAAACACCGATTCCTTGCAATTCTTATTGGAGCCGTCAAACATAGTGTTGAAATTCTTCTCCAGCTCATAGCCTTTCACATTGTCGAGAGCAGTGTAGGCTTTGTTCAGCCAAGCATCCTTCTGTGTCGGTTCCTCGTAGGCACGTGTGAGACAGGCGAAGCCAAGATAAGCATAAGCGGCACCCTTTGTGGCACGTCCGAGATGGTCGGAGTCGTGGGCTGCGGGAAGCGCGGTGGCATCCTCAAGGTCAGAGATTATAAAGTCCCAGGCTGCGGCACGCTCCGAAAGGGGTGCGCTCAGATCGGCTTGGTCGGTGATGAAATGATCGCGCACGATTATCTTCTCCCAGTTGAGGATGAGCTTGAGGTGATAGTAGGCTCTCAGAAATTTACCCTCGTTTACAATCTGTGTGCGGAGGGTAGGGTCAATCTTGTCGTCGCCCATCCCTGCCACCTTCTCTATCACCTGATTGGAGAAGCTGATGCCGGTATAATTGTTGCGCCAGTAGCTTGCAAACTGCGAGTTACCGTTGGTGTAGGTGAAGTTGTAAAGCTCCATCCAGTTGGGATAGTTGGGCACGTCGGCGCCTACGTTCACCACATCCTCGCGGAAAGCCTCAACAGGCCATTTCACCTCGGCAAACTCCCAAGTGTCGATGTAGTATTCGAGCTGGGAATATGCGGCTGCCAATCCGGCTTCGGCATCATTCTGATCGCGCCAGAAGCTTGAGGAGGTTAATTTGTCAGGACTCTCAAGGGTGAGATAGTCGTTGCAGGAGGAGAAGGAGGCTGCCATAAGGAGCAGCGAGGGTAGCAATATCTTGGTTTTCATGATTTGTTCGGTTTGAGAGGTTAGAACGATACTTGTGCTCCGATTGTGAAGCTGCGGGTGAAGGGATAGATGAGTTTGTCAATACCGGTGTTGAGCACGTTGGCACGTGAAAACTCAGGATCTACACCTTTATATTTGGTGATGGTGAAGAGATTGTCGGCACTGAAATAGAAGCGTAGATTCTCGATCTTCACCTTGCGGGTGATGTCGGCAGGAAGTGTGTAGCCCAACTGAAGCTGACGCATACGCACGAAGTTGCCGTTTTCAAGGAAGCGGTCACTCTCCTTCAGGTTGCCGTTGGGGTCGTTGAAGATGGCACGCGGCACACTGGTTGCAGTGTTTGTCGGAGTCCATGCGTTGAGGGTCGAGGTCAGGAAGTTTGATCCTGCGTTCATGCTCTCGTAGAAGTAAAGGTTACCATTGTAGAGCTTATGCCCCCATGCGCTGCCGATCACGCCCGAAAGGTCAAAGCCTTTCCACGACACGTTGAAGTTGAGGTTTACCTCTAATTTAGGAATACCTGAGCCACACTCCACCTTGTCGGCATCGTCAATTACACCGTCACCGTTCACGTCTACAAATTTCACGTCGCCGGCATCGGCAAGCGGCTGAAGCCGCTCTCCATCCTTGTTTACGTAGTTGCGTGCCTCCTCATCGCTCTGGAAGAGTCCGTCGGTCTTGTAAAGATAGAACGAGCCTATTGCCTTGCCCACCATTGTCTGGGTCGGGAAATGCTCTGTTCCGAATTTCAGACCCTCACCATATAGCACCTGATCCTTGTCGGCAAGTTCGAGCACCTTATTGCTTGTTGTGGCGAGATTAAGTCCGATGCTGTAGTCCCAACCTGCCTTGGTGTTCTGATAGTTAATCTCAAATTCCACACCTGTATTGCGCATCTTGCCCACGTTGAGGATAGGATTGCTCAGACCGGCTGAATACGGGAGCACCTTATATATAAGCAGGTCGGAAGTCTTGTTGTAATACCAGTTGAGCGAGCCGTTGAGATGATTATTGAAGAAGCCGTAGTCAATACCGATATTGGTAGTCTCTGTGGTTTCCCATTTGAGTGAGCGGTTTTCGAGAGCGCGTGCTATACTGCCGGTCCAGGCATTGTCGCCGTTGCCTTGCACGTAGCCCTGATACTTGGTGTTGTATGTGGATATAAGGGCGAGGAAGTCATAGTAGCCGAGAGCGTTCTCATTGCCGAGCTTACCCCAGCTTCCACGGAGTTTGAGGTTGCTGATAGCGGTGTCATGGGGGAAAAACTCCTCCTCTGATATTCTCCAGCCGAGTGCGAATGAGGGGAATGTACCCCAACGGTTCTTTGAGCCGAATTTGCTTGAGCCGTCGCGACGGATAGTGGCTTGGAAGAGATAGCGGCTGTCGTAGTTATAATTGATTCGTCCGAACACTGACACTCTGCGGTATTTCCAGTTTGAGCCGTCACCGCTGAATGTTCCGCCTGTGCCTGCTCCGATGGTGGTGAAGTTGGGGTCGAGGAAACCACCCGGCACTTCGCCCATCACCAACTGGCCATCCTCCACTTTGTATGTGTTGGTCTTACCTACTACACCTACAGTGTTCCAAGTGTATTTACGAGCCATTGTAGACTGCCCTAAGACTGCCTGCACTGTGTGCTTTCCGAAATCCTTATTGAAAGAGAGCACATTCTCCATCACCTGCTCTTCCCAATATGCGGAGGTCTCCTCATTTTCCGGATATTCCTGCTTAGAGCGCACGTCAGCCACATAGGGAGGTGTGTGATAGTTGTCGCGCTCGTGCTCGCCACGGTAGGCATAGCTTATCTTATAATTGAGCCAGGGAGTGAAATGCATCGTGATGGCTGCGTTGGCAGTGGTGTGGTAGTAGCGGGAAGCTGATTCACGGTAGTTGTTGTCAGCCATAACGTTACGGTTGTTGGGAAGACCGTTGAAATCGGTAAGTCCGTAGCCGTATTCGCGAGATTCGTCGTAGATGGGCACAAGCGGAGCTATGCCGTACATCTCCTTGATCTGATACTGAGGCTGCTGGCTCTTGGTGTATTTGAAAGCCATATTGCCTTCAAAATCGAAGATATATTTGGTGGCGTTCACTTTCACGCGGGCATTGTCCTGACGATAGTCGTTGCCAAGGAAGATACCCTTGTCGTTGGCATGGTTATAGCTCATCGAGAAACGGGCTATCTCGCTGCCGCCACGTACACTTACCATATAGTTCTGTGAGAAACCGGTGCGGGTCATGGCATCCTGCCAATCTGTATCGACACCTGTGTTTTCAGTCACGTATGCCGGGAGTGAGAGCTGAGAATTGGTGTAGTTGTCGCCGCCGTAAAGATCGCGGTGGTTGGCTACGTGGTTATTCCAGTTGTCATACATCTGCTTGTGTACCTGCTTATACTCGTCGGCATTGAGCATATCAAGATGGTTGGCAATGTTGGTCCAGCTGAGATATGTGGAGAAGTCAACCTTCACATCCCCTTTGCTGCCACTCTTGGTAGTGATGAGCACTACACCGTTGGCAGCCACAGAACCGTAGATTGCAGCAGCGGCACCATCTTTCAGCACCTCAAGGCTCTGGATGTCCTGGGGATTCACAGCGTTGATGTCGCCGGGGAAGCCGTCTATTATATAAAGAGGTTCGTTATCGCCGAATGTCTTCACGCCACGGATCTTCACCGATACGCCCGCACCGGCGTTGCCACCGCTCTTGGTGATGTTTACACCCGCAATCTTGCCTTGAAGAGCCTCGGCTGGGTTGGTGGTGGTGCGCTTGGCAAGGTCAGAGCCGTTGACGCTGGAGATTGCTCCCGTCATATCGCTCTTCTTCATCGTGCCATAACCTACCACAACCACCTCGTCAAGAACCTGGTCGTTCTCCTTAATTACGATGTCATAGTGAGTGCGACCGTCTAATTTCACAGTCTGGGAATCATATCCCACATAGGAGATGATGAGAGAACCCTTGGGAGCGACCTTCAAAGAGAAGTTACCCTCTATGTCGGTTACGGTGCCGTTGGTGGTACCCTTTTCCATGACTGTGGCACCTATTACTGCGTCACCGTTGGCTTCGGTGACAGTTCCGGTCACTGTCATTGTTTGTGCCCATGCATCCGACGGGATGGCGAGGCAAAGCATCAGGGTCATTATCATTAAGGCGACCCTTTCCTTCAACTTGATTTTGGTAATCATGATAGATAAAGGTTAGATGGTTAAAAATTTTCTGCCGCTAAATTAGACACTGCTGCCCTCCCCGACAACTTTTTGACCCCTACCAAATATCTACAAAGCCTCTTTTTTCGCTATCTTTATATCTACAATTAAATTAAATCATCCTTGATTACCAATTACTTACTTTTCAAAACATATCTACAAACCTACATTTCGCTATATTTTGCCCAAATACTCTTCTAAATCTGCCTCCTGGGGTAAATCAAGGGCTTTCCGCAGTCTGTAGCGGTTCATATTTACGGTCTTTGCCTCCAGTCCGAGAAGCAGGGAAATCTCCTTCGACGATAATCCGCCCCTTATCAGCAGAGCAAGGTTACGTTCCCCTTTCGTGAGATTTGGATGCTTTGAGAGCAGACTTTCGATAAAACCTTTGTTGCGTTCCTCCACCTTCATCAGCATCGTCTGGCTCGAATTATCGTGAGTTGCATAAGTGGAGATAAGGGCAGCGATCTTCTTCATATGGGGTACCATCGCCTCCGCCGGCAACTTATAACCCTCCTTTAGCATACCCTTGATTTTCTCCATCATCTCATTGCGGCTTTTCAGGAAGGCGGCAAATCCGGTAAGCTCCTGCCGACTCGCCGAGAGCATTATCTGGGCATTCTCCAGTTCGAGCTGCTGCTGGCGCATCTTCAGGCGATCAACCTCCTTCTCCGCCTCGCTAAGCTCGTTGGTGGCTTGGAGAAGTTGGATATTCTTCTTATGCTGCGAAGATTTGTAGTAAAAGAAACCGCATATCACAATCACCACCACTCCGGCAAACAGTATCCAGAGATTACGGTGGAGAAGTTTTATCTGGTAATCCTTCTCCTGCTTCTCAGCCGCAAGCTGCTGGTCGATGAATCGTTTCCTCGTAAGGTCGAGGTCAGCGTTCCTTTGGCTATTGTGTCGCTGGAGTTCTGCCGAGAGTTGCGCCATCTTCTCCATATTCTCGTAGGCAGCCTTGTAGTTCCCCAACCCTGCGTTGGCTATGGCGAGATATTCGTAGTTGTCGCAAAGGAGTTCCCGTGCTCCTATCTCATCAATATAATCATAGGCAGTGGCGAGAGCCTCCAATGCCTCCTTATATCTCTTGGCATAGCAAAGCTGCTTACCTTTGTTGTTGTAGTTCTCACCCAAAGCCCATTTCGATTCGAGCGTCTTATTGATTGAGATAGCCTCGTCAATCATCTTAAGCTTCTCATCGCTGTCCCCCGGATAGAGGCACATATTATTAAGGTTGTGGGCTATGGCTTCGAAATTCTTAATCTTACGGTTTATGTCGAGCGATTTCCGGAAAAACAGCTCTGCAAGCTTAGGTTCTTCACAGTTAAGGAGAGTCACCCCACGCTGCGTGTAGCATTTCGCCACATATGTAGAGTCGCCAAGACTCTTGAAGGTGGCTGTGGCACGGTCGTTCAGCTCATTGCTACGGGCATAGTCGCCCAATTTACTGAACACCCTTCCCTGAAGGAGCTGGATACGTGCCAATGTGTGACGGTCGGTTGAATCCGTCATATGCTCTGCATCGTAGAGTATTCTTATACTGAGATCGAAATTGCCCAACAACTGCTCCGCATCGCCATACACTATCGTTGCCTCCCGACATACCGAATCGGGATGCGACATATCACAAAGTTGCAACGCCCGACTGGCAAGCGAGGCTGCCTCCTTCGGGTTGGTGTAAAGAGTAGCCGTAGC
>CAMWIF010000120.1 GCA_947174225.1 uncultured Porphyromonadaceae bacterium
TTCTTGACCAGCATATCTTTATTATCTAACTTATCCATAATTCCTCATTTAGAATAGTTAATAAAAGGAGGGACCCGGTCAAAAGAAGTAGAACCGCGCTACCCGTAAAACTCACACTCTATTACAACAATTGTCATCCCCCAAAATCCCCCGGTCAAATTAAAAATTATGTTAACAACTCTGATAGCCTATCAGACGAAAGCTGATGATGCTATAAAATTTTTTCGTACTGGATAGATAGGAGAACATAAGTTAATCACGGATTTTTATGTAAATTTGCTGCTTCTAAGAGATTTTGATGCGATTGGGTATTTAGTGCAATTGAAATCTTATTGCGAATAAGAACTCAGTATATCAGTATAATAGAGATAGTGATTATGATTAGAAGACTGGTTATCGGTAGTTTATTGTATGGCAGTGCGGTGATGGCTGATTATGCGTATGGTCAGACACCGGAACTGCGACATGTGTTTGACATCAGAGCGGAGATTACCGCTGCACTTAATTTGGGAAAGGTACCTTATGGTGAACGTGTGGTAATTCCGATTACAGGTGGGCAGGTCACGGGTGAGGTAAATGGAAAGATCTTGTCCGGAGGTGCCGACTATCAGATTGTAGACACCGTGCAGAAACGCACCGAACTGAAAGCTATTTATACCATAATGGCTGACGATTCCACACTGATAAACGTAGTCAATGAGGGAATCAACTGCTATTCACCGGGTGATTATTACTTTATGACTACCCCCAAGTTTGAGTGCGACCAGAACAGCCCCTATGCTTGGCTAAACGATAGGATATTCGTATGTCAGCCTGTTGGGTTTGAAGAGGGCGCTATAGTTCTCAGGGTTTGGGAAGTAAAGTAATAGTGTGGGATTAGAGATTAGCATAAACAAGGAGATATATTGTCGATGATGAGATTATATATGGTTAGTATTGTAAAGACTGCTTTTATAAAGACTGCTTTGATGCTATCAGCCGGTCTATTTATGTGCGGATGCGAAGATGGCGATAATTTGTCTGATGCAGCTTCTCTTCGGCAATATGCACTTGATTGTTTAAGTAAGGGTAAGACCTATGTCTCAGAAGAGGGCTTTGACAATGCTATAAGCTATTATGAAGGAGAGCGAGATACGGTTGCAGTGTTGGAAATGTGTCAGCTTGCCGCTATCAGGATGCGCTGGTTGAATCAGCAGGATTCTGCCGCTGCTTATCTGAAAAAGGCGTTGGGTTATGCCACTCGCCACACTTCCCCTAATGCCAGTGATCTCTATATTGAATTGGCAAATCTCTACGCCCACCCGTTACTTCCCAAAGACTATACGAAAACTATCGAATACTCCAAATGTGCTATTGGATTGGAGGATGATATTGAAAAGAAGGGTAGAGCCTTGCACGATATTGGTGTGTCATATGCTTTCTTAGAAAGAAGCGATTCATCGAAAATATACTTGGAGAGGGCTTTAGCCTTGACTACACCGGACAATCCTGACTATACACAGTTTGCACTCAACTATGCTAACCACCCTGCGGCCGACCCGAAGAAAGCTATCAAATACCTCGATGGAATAAAGGGGGAAGTCTTGGGAAAATATATTACATTGGGCTTCATCTACTTTAATCAGCATCAGCCGGATTCGGCTAAGGTATATCTGGAGCGGTCGCAAAAACTATTTGACAAAAGTCCTGACAGCTATTCCATCAATACCTATAATAACCTTCGGCTATTGAAAGGTTATGTAGATTATTCCCGTTATGGACGCGCCTTCCCGGACGAGGGTACGGAGCGAAATGACTCCATTAATCAAAGACTGCTACTGAATCAGAAGATAGAGATTGAGAGGAGAGAACGTAACGCGAGACTTCAAATGCGTCTGCTGGAGAGTGAAGCCAACCGACAGAGAGTATGGATTGGATGTCTTATAGGGTTGTTGGTTATATTTACCGGATCGGTAGGAATCTATTTCTACAATAAGAGGCGATATTTAAAAATTCGTAGGGAGTTGGATGCTTTACGCCTTGCTCAGATTGAGCAGGAGGCACTTTCAGCCAGCCGGCCCTATTCCGATTCTTCTGCCAACGTTGAGGATACGTCTGCCTCCTTCGACATCATAAGGCGTAGGGCAGAGGCGTGTGTGGCTCTTTTCCGTGAAACAGGTTTAATAGAGATTATCCAAAAAGGAGAGGTTGCCTATTCTGCCGACGGCTCCTATCTGGCAATTAAGGATAGAAAAATGGTGCAGCAGTCGTTGTTAGAATGTTTCTCTGATTTCATACTTGACCTGAAGATGGATTGTGGAAAGTTGTCGATGGACGACATAATCACCTCCTTATTGTCGCTTATCTGTTTCTCAAATGCTGCGATAGCCTCCTGTATCGGGGCAACCGACGGAGCTGTGAGGACAAGAAAGAGCCGCTTGAGAGGTAAATTGTCAAAAGAGATGACAGAATTGTTAAATATGTGATATACATTTAATTACCCTATGGTTGAAACAATGCTGTAACGTTACCGGACATTGGTTTTAATCTTCGAGATGCGGTTGTAACGAAGGTGAAACGCTGGATAGTTTGAGCGGGCAGTCTCATAGCTTAATTTTGCGGAAAAATTTTAAGCATATGAAGCAATCCGTAATTTTATTTTTGATGATGCTTATTTATGGCACATCCTTTGCCGCGTTGTCCACAGACACTATAAGGCAGCCGATGGATTCAGTTAATAGCTTACCTCCTATGGACTCGGTAGGAAAAGGGCAAACATTGGATGAACTGTTGGTTAGGTCTTATAACTCCTTTTACAAATTAACCAAAGGTGGTGTCTTGGTTGATGTTGCAGGGACACCTCTAAGTGAGGTAGGCACATGTTTCGATCTTTTGGCACAATTACCCGGTATACGTTCAGACGAGGGTAGTATCGAAGTGTTCGGTAAAGGTGTGCCACAAATATATATCAATGGCAGGAAGATGATTGATGCTTCGGAGTTACATAGGCTGACATCATCCGAGATTAGGAATGTAGAGGTAATCAGCAATCCGGGGGCTAAATATGGAGCCGAAGTGGGTGCTGTTATATTGATAAGAACTGTAAGTAAAAGAGGCGATGGCCTGAGCGGATCTGTTCAGGCTACGGGACGGTTGGCACGATATTTTTCACAAGCTGAAAATGTGGCGTTTAATTATAGGTATGGTGGATTAGACGTGTTCGCTTCTGGCAATCTCGACTGTGCGCGGCTATACCAGAAGCAGAGCAACACAATGTCTATTGCTGCGGATGAAGGATTATGTAATGTTATATCAAAGATTGGAATTTATCCGAAAAATACAACCTGTCTTGCCAACTTCGGTGTGAATTGGGAGATAAATGCTAACCATTCCCTTGGAGTGAGATATGAGTATTCAGTGCCACTTTATGGTAAATCATATTGGAATACGGATGAGCAGGTACATTTGAATGATAACTATTTGTCAAAGACTGAATATGATACACATTGGGATACCCATAGATTACCCACCAATTCTTTGAATTTCTATTATTCCGGAAAAATTAAGGCAGTTAAGTTGAATATCTCTAACGATTTCTACTCACGACATAATAGAACCATTCAGCTGATTGAAGAGAGAGATTTTTTGCCGGTTAATCATATAAATCCGTTCCGGGGAATATGCCGGGTAGCTGAGAGAGATGAGGCAAAGATAATCCGGAGTGACAATAAGGTATTAAGCAGATTGTTTGCGTCAAAGGGAGTAGGCGAATGGGAGTTTAAGGGTAATTCATTTGAATTCGGATATGAGGTAACGTCTACAGACAGGAGGGATAGCTTCATCCATGATAGTGGGGGAGAGGCATGGTTGCCTGATGCCGACGACAGGATTCGGGAAACGACCTGTGCAGGGTTCCTGTCAGCGTCCGTGCCGGTGGGCAAAGTGGAGTTCTCTGCCGGACTGCGTTATGAACACACAGTTTCAGACTATTATCAGAACGGTG
Organism: uncultured Porphyromonadaceae bacterium; assembly: GCA_947174225.1. Classification (GTDB taxonomy): domain Bacteria; phylum Bacteroidota; class Bacteroidia; order Bacteroidales; family Muribaculaceae; genus Lepagella. Next base: position 3,983 of record CAMWIF010000120.1, read on the forward strand.
TTCTAATGCCGTTACAGAGCCGGAAGTACAGCAGATGGTATCCTAACTTCGACTTCACCTTTCCCATTGGCAAGGCAAATTTCACCTTTTACTATACCGCCAAGACAAAACGGCCCCTTTACAGTCAACTCAGCAGCGGCATCCAGTATGACGACAGATTTTTGTATGAGGTGGGCAATCCACTCCTCGTATCGGAGATGATACACGACTTTGCACTTGTCGGAGTTTACAGATGGGGGTATTTCAATGTGAGATACCAATATGACAAGAATGCCATTCTGAGTGTGATAGAGCCTTTTGAGAAGGGTTCTTCGCCCGTGAATATGATGTCTTACCGCAACTTTCACCACCTATCCAAGTACAGCGCAACTCTGTCACTCTCCCCCAAGATTGGAATCTGGTCCCCCAGGGCAAGGCTCAACCTTATGGGGCAGGTGCTTACTATACCCTCTATGGAGCGGATGGTTGGAATGCACTCGATGGTTCAGGAATTTGGGAGAACATCTGTGGCAGGGGAGAGGTCGATGTGCAACCCATTACTGTTTTGGAGCCTCTATAACAGCCTTACCTTGAAAAAGGGCTTGACTCTGACCTTTGACATCACTGGAAGGACAAGGGGCGATATGGACGTGGTGACTCTGAAGCCCTCGTGGCAGATTAACCTCGGAATAACCAAGACATTGAAGAGCTGGCACCTCCAACTTCAAGCCACCGACATCTTCAAGACTGCCCGCAACTCAATGATAAGCTACGGCAGCAGTATGACCCTCGACAAATGGAACTACAGCGACACCCGGTCCTTTCGCCTGATAATCCGCTACACCTTCAACACCGCCTCAAGTAAATACAAAGGCAAGACTGCCGGCCAGGCAGAACGCCAACGCCTCTGAATCACAGATTCTTTCTGCCAATCCCTTAGGTGTCAATGTCGGCACAGGACACGGACAGAGACGTGAATGGGAGGTTGGTGCAAGAATGTCTATTTAAAACAGTAAAGCTTTAGATATATAGATTATAGCGTTGTTATTAGATTCACTTCTATTCCAATTATATAATAATGCGGAATATATTTAAGGATCTTAGAAGACATGTCCGGGTCTATCTCATTCTCTCCGCAAAATCTGTGGAAGCCAAAATCCTTATCATACCAGAATGAACCGTACAAGACAAGCGGAATAAACTGACCGGTTTTTAATTCCTGAGTTTTAAAAGGTTTAGGAAGATATAGATAAAGTTTCTTACCATTTACGCTATCGTTGTTTTTATATTGCGGTAGCATTTGCAAACGAGCACTACTCGATCCCATATTCTCAACTTCCATCAAAATCGGCCTGATTGAGTCATTGACAATTGGGGTAAAACCTACCATAACCTTTTGAGCCATATGATATATGCCTCTATCCGGGTCAGCCATCTCTTCCGGTTTGGTATTTTCCTGATCCTCCTCAGGATATTCACTTAGAAGATCCATATTTTGGTAAGTGGGATACCTTCCAAGAACATTATCTCTTATCTCTTGCCTGTACTTATACTCCTTGATTTTAAAGGTTATATTATATTGTCCATTCGACAGTGACGAGATGTCAAAAGGAAATGCTTCATATCCACTTGCGGTAAGTAAAGAGAGATAATCCGAAGAAGTGGCTTCCAATGGTTTTATAACTTTTGTGTTGTCTGACTGACCGAACATTGACATACATACGCACATGCAAATTGTCAAAAGACAAAGAATCCTATTTTTCATATTTAGTATGTTTTAATTTTCGTCGGCAACCGTCAATCAGTATCGAGAGAATAATCCTTCCTCTATACTCATTGAAGGTTGTATTCATAACTGAGATATGCTATCCTACCGTTATAATCGGCTGACCGAAGAATGAGGACAGCATGGCGAGGGTAGCAAGGGTAAAATTGTGCTGACCGCTTAACCACTTAGTTATTTCGCATGGTCGCTTACCGACAGCTCTTGCAAACTCAGCTTTCGACAGCCCTTTCTCCTGCATAAGCTCATAGATTTTATTAGAAACAGCCATCTCCATGTCCACTTCCTTATGTATTTCATCCGGTATGGAATCTACAATACGTTTGTATTCTTCAAAAGCGGTCTTCATATGTCAAAAGTTTTATCGGTTTCTATTTCATTTTCCGAAATTGTTATAGTGCCGTCCTTTACACCTTGCTTAATGAGCTTATCAAAATTCTGGAGAGTAACAACAAATCCGCGTAATTCATCATCTTCATCGTAAGTACGTGTTTTCTTAATCCCTCCGTTGCCAAGAATCAAGATGCTATCAGACAGACGCAGACAATAGAGGCGCAACTTTGATTTTATAACAGGGAGCGCACATACCCTGTCGCTCATCTTTCCCTCTGGTCTGAAAAACCTCTCAAGTGCACCAAGATCAGCAATGGCTTCAACGAATTTTACGATACGTGCCAAGTCCTTGTTATATGTTGCATCATCCTTGAAGCGGTTATAGAAACGAGTATACTCCCCCCTTATCTTCAGTGATGAACTGAATGGTGTAGAGGGTGCAGCTACTATCTTTGTTAAGCTGTATAAGTTCTGCTTCACTCATAATCAAGATATTTTGTACTTTATAAACGCAAAGTTAGGGAATATGTTTTACTTTTGAGTAAACAAATGGTAATTATTTGAGTTGTTCCAGTCTGAAATCTTAGCAAAGCTAATTCTATCTGACTGAACGACCGCTAATCTCACCTTGAAGTCGTAATGACTTCCCCACGAATCTAACGAACTCTGCCCTTAGTTTGAGCAACCGAACAGCCACAAGACGATTGAATAAGTCTTGGGAACATTTATATGTTAAGCTACGTCAGCAGGATGACCCTTTACAAATGGCACCACACCCAATTCCTGCGCCTGATGATCCGCTACATATTCAACCTGCTTAAATAAATCGGCGTTACAAGCAGGTATGAGGCTATTTCCCTCAGGGTAACGATATTCAGTATCTCTGGATACTTCCTTATCAGGTCGAGGTATCGCTCTGTAGGTGACTTCCTGTATAATTCAAGATGGCGTTGATAGACTTCGCTAAATAATTCTCCAGTTATTTTCAATAGAGAATCCTTATATACAGCCTCCAGAAATTCTTTTGCCTCCTTGAAGCTGATTTGATAGACAGTGCAATCACTTCCTGCAACAATAGATACCTCAGAAGGTTTGTTTTGGAAAGAATTATTGAAGTCACACATACCTTCCCCCTCAAAAGCAAATCCTACTACAGTTTCATTGCCTTCAGACGTGACTGTAGTAAATTTAAAATATCCCGATTCAATGAACGCCAGGTACTTTCCTACATATCCGGCCTGGGTAAAGATTTCACCCTTTGTATAGTGACACTGGTTACCCTTCTCCCGACAATAATCAAATAAAGCCGACAGATCAACCTTGTTATTGTATTCATTGAAAACTGTGTTCATAATTAGGAATCGCTATACTACGGTAATAATCGGCTGACCGAAGAAGTAGGACAGCATCGCAAGTGTTGAGATAGTGAAGTTATGTTCCCCACTCAACCAACGTGTAATTTCACTCGGGCGTTTG
>CAMWIF010000121.1 GCA_947174225.1 uncultured Porphyromonadaceae bacterium
CCAACGACCCCGAGATTACAAATCACGTGCTCTGGCCAACTGAGCTAAAGAGGCAAACGGGCAAGCGACCAACGTCGCACCGCTCAACTACGCTACCCTTGCTTCGATCAAGATCTGGGGGATTCACGAGGAGCAAGTCGCATTGGACTTACCCGATGCAAAATTAGATATTTCCTGTGAACTGACAAAATTTTTCAGCCATATTTTGCATATTTTAACATTTTTATTTTGATACCGATTAGGCATATTTAAGCTTGAATCGTATAAATCAATTATTTACCCCTTTCAGCCAGTCAAAATAAAAAGATTGTCCATATCGGCAAATTGATATGGACAACCTTATTATTTTAACACTATTTTAACAGTTGAACGGACGAATTTTTTCCGGTCACCAAAAATTTTCAGCCTACTTCATTACTCTTTCCACAATCACACGGTCAATAATAGCGTGGTTTGTGTCAAGATTCATATTGCTATCCTCGGTATTCATCACCAGTTTTACCTCGTGTTTACCCGGAGTGAGATTCACCCTTATGGTATTGCTCTCGCCCCAGTCGTCCCAATTAGCTACGCCACGCTGCGGCATAACAATGGTGCCTACGTCAACTCCGTCTACATAGAGGCTGCGGATGGCTGCCTTATTCTCGGTATTGACAGGGCCGTTGCCGTTGGCATAGCGGAAAGCTATAGTGTATGTGCCCTCGGGAAGCTGAGCCGACTCCATATCAATTACAGTTGTGGCAGGTGTAGCCTTATCGGTCTCGGCAAAGCCGTTGCCGTTCCAGCCTGAGATAGCACCCGTCGGTTTATAGCTGACCTCTGCCGAAGTCATTGCAGACTTCTCGCCTCCCATTTCAAAAGATTTACGGAGACGGTTGCTGCGAGGCTCGGAAGCGAAGCTCTGTGTACCGTCGCTTGCCACACCTATCACCTGCCACTCACCCTCCGTGATGGCGGGCCAAGTGGTCTGATGGGTGCGTCCTACCTCCTCGCCGTCGCGGAGCACAATGTACTCGGCTATATATTCGAGAGGATTCCATTGCAAGAGGTTCAAAGCAGGTGTTCCCGCAGTTGTTGTTCCGTCAGCTGTAGTGAGCCAAGCTGAAGGTGTCCAGGGAGCCTTGGAGTTGGCAACGTGGTTAACCTTCATCGGAGCGATAGGCTTATTGTCCATCTGCACATAGATGTCTACATCGCCGGTCAGAAGTTTCGCAGGTATCACCTTCCCTTGTTCCGGATAGAACGACTTGCCATTTACCGTGAGCGACTGCACACGGTCGCCGTAGCCGTTGACCGTTATGTTCAGTCGAGCCCCACGATACGGGAAGTTTGAGAGGGTACGTGTCCCTGCCAAAGCCTCCGGTACAAACGGCTCAATGCGCAGACCGTTCTTCTCGAAATGGATTCCGAAAAGAATCTGGTTGGTCAAGGCAAGATTTCCGGAAAGGCTCCAAAGCATATTCGAGGAATTAAGCTCGGTAAAGATGTCGCCATTATCGAGATTGAAATTCTCCTTGTTAGTAGCAAAGAGAGCGGCAGGACGCACCACGCTACCTATGCCTTCCAGCACTCCCTGTTCGTTTCCCGACTTAGCCTGGGCAAGTGCCCAATAAGAGGCTACAAAGGGCCAAAGCGCATTGTTATGGTAATTGGGCATATCGGAAATCTGCGGATAGAAAATAGCCGGACCGAACTTGGTGGTCGGGTTATTCTCAGAGATTGATTTCTGCTTATCCGCCGGAGCGATGTCATACAGGATAGCCAACGCTTCTCCAAGAGTCTCAGCACGCGGATTCAGAATCTTGTTGTCGCGTCCGTAGGTATACATTCCGTAATACCCTTTGTCGTCCATCCAGAAAGTCTTGTCGATTGCTTGGGCAAGATCAAACGCCTCCTTCTTGTAGGCGGCAGCCTCCTTTTTCTTGCCGAGCACAGACGCCATTTCCGAAGCTGCGTCAAGAGCGGCAGCGTAGAGCACATTCGTACCCATAGCCTCACTCTGCGAGATGTCGGCGGTCTGCATCCAGCGCGGATAGCTCTGCTCACGCCAGTCGATGAAAGAGGTCTCCCCTTTCACAAGTCCGTTCTCGCTCATCACCGTTGCCTTGTCCTTGGCAAGCGATCTCACCACAATCGGATATACTTTCTCCAGCCAACTTTTCTCGCCCGTCACCTTATAGATCTCCCAAGCCGCAAGCGTCCAGATCATACGGTCGGTCGATATGGGCCACGCACCGCCGGAACCGGTGTCCTGAATAATCTGCCCCTCCGGATTCACCTTTTTCATCAGTGAAATCATTGAAGCCTCCGGCTGCAGAGCCGCCATAGAGAGGATGATGGAATAGCTCACATCACGTGTCCAAACCCCTGCCCACTCCTTGCCGGTGCGCAGCGTGGTGTCGGGCTCCACAGCGTTCACCATCTCGTCAAGCGCCATATTGTAGGCAGCCTCCATAAGAGGATTTCCGCCCGACACCTTAGGATAGGAGGAGAGATCGTTCTTACGTCGCCACACCTGGTCGACAGGCATAAAATAGCCGGGACGACCCTTATAGGTGGAGTGAATCTCCTCAGGGCTCACAGCCCACGCCTTAAACTCATCCTGATACAGAGTGTCGCCTTTCCAGGTATATGCGTCAGTGGCGACAATCACATCGTTTGTGGCAAAGGCAGTCTCTCCTCCTGCAAGGAGAAGAGCGCCGCCCAAGAGTGCCGTCATCTTATTTCGCTTCATCATTACGCAGCTTGTGAATTATTACGTTTTTTGGGTTATTTAATTATCGGATTACGCCTTTTCCTGCCGACGCTCGTTGCCGCCCTGGCTACGCTGCTTATGCTTCTTGTCTTTCGGATTATGGCGAGGGTTCTTGCTTTTCTTCTCCTCGATAGGCTTATTAGGATTACCCTCATCGGTGATGAGAGCGAAGTCGAGCTGCTTGCGCTCAAGGTCAGCACGAGCCACCTGCACCTTCACGATGTCGCCGAGTGCATATTTATTGTGATACTTCCTGCCGATTAGACAATAATTCTTCTCGTCGTAGTCGTAGTAGTCGTCGGCGAGGTCACGCACAGGAACAAGACCCTCACATTTGCTCTCATCAAGCTCTACGTAGAAGCCCCATTCGGTCACACCGGAGATTACACCGGTGTAGATCTGTCCCAGACGGTCACGCATAAATTCCACCTGCTTGTAGCGTATGGAAGCACGCTCCGCATTGGCGGCAAGCTGCTCCATATCGGAGGAGTGCTTACACTGGTCTTCGAGCTTCATCTTATCGACGCTTCGTGCGCCATCAGCATATTTGGCAAGCAGACGGTGGACCATCATATCCGGATAGCGTCGGATAGGCGATGTAAAGTGGGTGTAATAGTCGAGGGCGAGTCCGTAGTGACCCACATTGTCGGTGGTATATATAGCCTTCGCCATACTTCGGATGGCAAGCATAGCAAGCATATTCTCCTCGCCTCTGCCCTTCACGTCGCGCAACAGACGGTTGAGGCTCTTGTTGACCTCCTTCGCCGAACCTTCGGTTTTTACCCTATGTCCGAAACGGAGAGCGATAAGGGAGAAATTGTTGATCTTTTCAGGGTCAGGATTGTCGTGTACACGGTAGACAAACGATTTTGCCTTCTTTCCCTTGGGCACTTTGCCGATGCTTTCAGCCACTGTAAGGTTGGCGAGAAGCATAAATTCCTCGATAAGCTTATTGGCATCCTTCGACTCCTTGAAGTAAACGCTGATGGGGTGACCATCCTTGTCAATCTCAAAGCGAACCTCGTCGCGCTCCAATTCGAGAGCGCCCTGCTCATAACGACGATGGCGCAACTCCTTGGCGAGCTTGTCGAGTGTCAATATCTCCTTAGCAAACTCTCCCTCGCCGGTCTCGATAATCTCCTGCGCCTCCTCATATGTGAAGCGGCGGTCGGATTTGATCACTGTTCTGCCGATGCGATAATTCAGCACATTCGCTTTCGCGTCAAGTTCGAATATGGCAGAGAACGTAAGCTTCTCCTCATTCGGACGCAGAGAGCAGATACCGTTGGAGAGATGCTCCGGAAGCATCGGGATTGTACGGTCAACCAAGTACACGCTTGTGGCACGCTGCTGCGCCTCACGGTCGATTATCGTGTTAGGATGCACATAGTGCGTGACGTCGGCGATATGCACGCCCACCTCCCAGTTGCCATTGGCAAGCTGACGTATTGAGAGCGCATCGTCGAAGTCCTTGGCATCGCGGGGGTCGATGGTGAATGTGGTCACGCCACGGAAATCCTCACGTTTCGCCACTTCCTCAGGTGTGATTCCGGCGTCAATCTTCGCGGCTGCCTTCTCTACAGCCTCCGGATATTTATAGGGCAAGCCGAACTCTGCAAGTATGGCGTGCATTTCGGCAGTGTTCTCCCCTTTCTTTCCAAGTATGTCTACCACTTCGCCACGAGGATTCATCTCCTCGTCGCGCCACTGCACGATTCGGGCAATCGCCTTGTCGCCGGTCTTACCACCCTTCAATTTGGAGCGTGGTATGATGATGTCGGCTGCAAGGAACTTCGAGTCGGTGACAAGCGCAGCGTAATCCTTCTCCACGTTGAGCGTACCGATGAACACCTGCTCCTTCGGTTCGATAATCTCGATTACCTTCGCCTCAGGCTCGGCACCCCTTCTTTGGGCAGAGATCTCCACCTTCACCTTGTCGCCGTTGAGTGCGTGCATAGAGTTACGTTCTGCCACCATAATCATCTCGTCGTCGATCATAACTCCGTTCTTGCCGTTGCTGCGGCGCACGAAGAGACCAACGTTCTCGGTGCCACGGTTTGTGATAGCTTTATATTTGCCAAGAGCCACCTCCTGTATAAGTTCGGCGGCTGCAAGTTCTTCAAGAATATTAATTACTGCCATACGGTTGGGAGGATTTGTTGCTCCCACCGCGAATGCGATCTGTTTATAGTTGAAAGCCTGCTTATTCTCCTTTTCCAAGAATCTCATGACTCTCTCCTCTAATTCTTTCTTTTTCATTCGGGGTCGCGACACTCCCTTATTTTCCTCTTTCTTCATATTTCAAAGATTTCTTTTCGTTTACTACTATAACGCATTGAGGGTTGATTATTCTTTTTCAATGCTCTATTTTGATTGCTGATTTGATTCTTCGGGTATAGGAACGGGCGCATTTTCCTCTTCGGGATGGAAATGGGAATACACAATCTTACCCTTTGCCGGACCTACCACAGCGGCAATATCATCGAGCGACGCCTCGCCCAGGCGCTTCACGCTTTTAAACTCTTTTATTAGCGCTTTGGCTGTCACCTCGCCCACTCCCTTGATATTGTCGAGTTCACTGCGCACCTGCCCCTTTGAACGGCGCAGACGGTGATGGGTTATGCCGAAGCGGTGAGCCTCGTCGCGCAGGTGCTGCACCACCTGAAGGCTACGGCTCTTCTTGTCGATATAGAGAGGCAACGTGTCACCGGGGAAATATATTTCCTCAAGTCTTTTCGCTATGCCAACAAGTGCTACCTCTCCCCTTATTCCCATTTCATCGAAAGCCTCGACAGCGGCACTGAGCTGTCCCTTTCCACCATCGACCACCACCAACTGCGGCAGCGGCTCACCCTCGGCTATCATACGCGAGTAGCGACGGTGAAGCACCTCTTTCATCGAAGCGAAGTCGTCAGCTCCCACCACGGTCTTGATGATGAAATGACGGTAATCCTTTTTCGCTGGCTTGCCGTCGCGAAACACCACGCAGCTCGCCACAGGATTCGTGCCTTGGATATTGGAGTTGTCGAAGCACTCAATATGGCGAGGCTGCACATTGAGACGGAAATCGCTTTTCATCTGCTCCATCAGTTTCTCCACACCCTTCTCAGGGTCCATCTTCTCAGCCATCTTCTCCTTGTCGTTCATATACTGGCGCACATTCTTCATCCCGACATCGAGAATCTTTTTCTTGTCGCCACGCTTGGGCACCACCATCTCCACCCCCTCAAACTCCGTATCGGGAAGGAACGGCACAATCACCGTAGTATACTTACGATCGAAACGACGTGCCACCTCCCCCATAGCAAGGGAAAGAATCTCGGCGGGCGTCTCTGCAAGCCGTCGTCTGAACTCCATATTGAGACTCTGCACCACCGCACCGTGATGAAGGTGCATAAAGTTTACATAGGCTGAATCTCCCGACTCATCGTAGGCAAACATATCGCAATCCTCCTCGTCGGCAATGCCGATCACAGATTTCGCGTTGTAGGTCTTTACAATCTCATACTTCTCCTTCACCGCCTGTGCCTCCTCAAACTTCCATTCCTCGCTGAGACGAGCCATTTCTTCTTTCAGATATTTCTCGAGCACCACGGTTTCGCCGTTGAGTATCTGACGCACCTGCGCCACATATTTGGCGTAGTCTTCCGGCGCGATAAGTCCCCGGCACGCACCGCTACATTTCTTTATATGGTAGTCGAGACAGAGCCGGAACTTACCCCGAGCTATCCCCTTTTCATCGAGAGCGTGCCGGCAACTCCGCAGAGGGTACACATCGCGAATGAGCTGGAGCACCACCTTCGCCGCCTGCGGATTGCTGTAGGGACCGTAATACTTGCCCTCCACATCACGCTCCCTTGTCATAAAGACACGCGGATAAAGTTCCTTAGTCACGACAATCCAGGGATAGGATTTATCATCTTTCAGGAGCACATTATAGTGGGGCTGGTAAGCCTTGATCATGGCATTCTCAAGATGGAGGGCATCCTGCTCGGAGCCTACTACGATGAAGCGCATATCCACAATGTTGCGCACGAGAAGATTTGTGCGCACGGTGTCGTGACGGCGGTTAAAGTAGGAGGAGACCCTTCGTTTGAGCCTTTTCGCCTTTCCCACGTATATCACCTTTCCGTGGCGGTCTATATACATATACACACCGGGAGCTTCCGGAAGATTCAGTATTTTCTCACGGAGATGTTCGCCGGGACGATTGTTGAAAATATCTTCACGAGTTCTGTCGGGCACGATTTCGATGTCGAATTTCCCCATTTTATCTATGTCGCGCCCGGTATCGGCAAGGAGCATATCAATGGTTGCTTTCACCTCCTCAGGCTTGGCAGCCTCGTGGGAAGCTCCCTCCTTGGCATCTTGCAGCAGTGGCAGAAGTTTCATAATTTTGATTATTTCTCTTTAATATTTTGTTTTGAAAACGGAAGGCACTCCATTTGAGGGACGCTCTATTTTAGAAGTGACGGACACCGCACGGCATCCGTCACTCACTTTTCGGCATCGGCAGGAATCTCGGAAGGCTACCCTACTCTCTCCGAAAATCCACCGATGGAATCGGAAGAATTAATATTTCAGAAGGGTCGTCACCTCACAGTCGGCAGGGAGATGCTCACGCCCGTTGAGTGCAGTCAGCTCCACAATGAAGTTGATGTAAATCTTTTTTGGGTTCATGCTCTTCACAAGTTCATAGCAAGCCTCCAGTGTGCCGCCGGTAGCGAGGATGTCATCGTGGAGCACCACCA
>CAMWIF010000122.1 GCA_947174225.1 uncultured Porphyromonadaceae bacterium
GTCCGATGTTGAGCCGGAACACCCTGCATCCCCTCTTCTCGGCACCACGGGCGGCGCCTACAAGTTTGCGGATAGGTGACGAGGGCATCTCATACCCACGATGCGATATTTCAGGTTTCATTTTATACTTTTACTCTCTTTTTCTGTAATTGGATTTGCAAAGTTACAAAAAATTCCCCGATTCAGAATGATTTTAAATCAGTTAGGCGATAATGTTAACATTATTATAGCCTCTCTGACTGCAAGTTTATTGCAGTCAGAGGCATTTTGTTAAGAATATTTAATTGGCAGAACTGTAAATTAGAGGTGAAAAAATTATGATTTTCACCCTCTTATGTATTAACTTTGCAATGTGAAAATAAAAGGGAAGCGATTCTGAGATTGCCTATCCACACAAAATGCCAAATTTCTGAAAAAAGGATAATGGCGTAACCCAAATTGAAAAATTAATTAAAAAAATACATATAAATTATGGCAAAGAAAAAAGCAGCTCCCGCACAGAATGTGGGCAGAATCAGTGATATGGATGCCAAGAAAAAGGCTCTTGAGATGGCTATGCAGCATCTTGAGAAGGACTATGGTACAGGCACAGTTATGCGTCTCGGCGATGACGCGGTGCAGGATGTGGAGACAATCTCCACAGGCTCAATCGGACTCGACTTCGCATTGGGCGTGGGGGGTCTTCCTCGCGGACGAATCACCGAGATCTATGGTCCGGAGTCGTCAGGTAAGACCACACTGGCTATCCACGTGATAGCTGAGGCTCAGAAGCAGGGTGGCATATGTGCCATTGTGGATGCCGAACACGCCTTCGATCGTTTCTATGCCGAGAAACTCGGTGTAGATGTCAACAACCTCTGGATTGCACAGCCCGACAACGGCGAACAGGCACTTGAGATAGCCGAGCAGCTTATCAATTCCGGTGCTATCGACGTGCTTGTGGTTGACTCCGTGGCAGCCCTTACTCCCAAGGCTGAGATTGAGGGTGAGATGGGTGATAAGAACGTAGGTCTTCACGCTCGCCTTATGAGCCAGGCTATGCGCAAGCTCACCAGCTCCATAGCACGCACACGCACCTGCTGCATCTTCATCAACCAGATACGTGAGAAGATCGGCGTGATGTTCGGAAATCCTGAAACCACTACCGGCGGTAACGCGCTGAAATTCTACTCCTCAGTGCGTATAGAGATTCGCCCATCCTCATTCATCAAAGACGGCGACACCACAATAGGTCGTATAGCCAAGGTGAAGGTGGTGAAAAACAAGGTTGCTCCTCCATTTATGAAGGCTGAGTTCGAGCTTATGTTTGGCGAGGGTATCTCCAAGGCAGGTGAGATCATTGATATGGCGGTAGAGAACGGCATCATCAAGAAGAGCGGTGCCTGGTTCTCCTACAACGGCAACAAGCTCGGCCAGGGACGCGACGCGGTGAAGCGCGTAATCAAAGAGGACGCAGAGCTTTCGGCAGAGCTGGAGAAGAAGATTATGGAGACTCTGAAAGCAAAACGTGAGGAGTCGCGCAAGAAGAATCTCAACCCGTTTGCTCCCACCAAAGACAGTGTACGCACCACGGATGAAGATGACGAGCGTCAGACAGATGACGACGACGATTTCGCAGCCGACGGCGAGGGGGGTGAGAACGACGACCTTTTCGGTGATGATTTCGACGTAGAAATCGAGGAATAAACACTTCAGAAGAGATAGAAACGGAAACGACCCGCAGTTTGAGGCTGCGGGTCGTTTTCATTTCTAAAGGTTTTATAATTCTCGCTTTTGCATATTCTACTTTTTCGTGATTTCTTTTTACTTATCACGCATAAAGATAGCGATCGGTGTGCCGGTGAAATCCCATTTCTCACGAATCTTATTCTCCAGGAATCGGCGATACGGGTCTTTCACCCATTGCGGCAGATTGCAGAAGAATACGAAGGTAGGAATTACGGCATCTTTCAGCATCGTGACATACTTGATCTTCACGAATTTTCCCTTATTGCTTGGGGGAGGAGTGATGGCTATCTGCTCAAGCATATAGGTGTTGAGCTGTGATGTCGGGATGACGCGACGACGATTGTTGTAGACCTCAATCGCTGTCTCCAGCACCTTAAAGATACGCTGCTTAGTGAGAGCTGATGTGAATAGGATCGGGAAATCTGTGAAGGGGGCGAAACGGTCGCGAATAGCCTTCTCGAAATGCTTCTGTGCAGTGATTGACTTATCCTCAACAAGATCCCATTTATTCACACAGACTACAAGCCCCTTACGGTTGCGCTGTATGAGTCCGAATATATTTGCGTCCTGGCTCTCGATGCCACGTGTGGCGTCGATCATAAGTATGCAGACATCCGAGGCCTCAATGGCGCGGATGGAGCGGATCACACTGTAATATTCTATATCCTCATTTACCTTCTGTTTCTTACGGATGCCGGCGGTATCAACAAGATAGAAATCGAAACCGAACTTATTGTAACGGTGATAGATGGAATCGCGGGTAGTGCCGGCAATGTCAGTCACGATGTGGCGTTCCTCACCGATAAAGGCATTGATAAGGGAAGATTTTCCGGCGTTAGGACGCCCCACTATGGCAAACTTAGCCACATTATCTTCCGGCTTGTCGTCCTCCTTAGGTTCGGGCATATCGGCTATTATCTTGTCGAGAAGCTCACCTGTGCCGCTACCGTTGGCAGACGATACCTCTACGGGTTCGCCCAGACCAAGGGAATAGAATTCAGGGATATTGAAGCGGGCATCACCCTTGTCTTCCTTATTGGCTACAAGGATCACAGGTTTCTTTGAACGTCGGAGGATAGCCGCCACCTGATCGTCAAGGTCGGTGACACCGTTGGAAGCGTCAACCACGAAAAGGATCACATCCGCCTCCTCGATGGCTATCTGCACCTGCTTATTTATTTCCCCCTCAAAAACATCTTCGGAATTTACTACCCAACCGCCGGTATCGACGATTGAAAATTCCTGGCCACACCAATCGACCATGCCATATTGACGGTCGCGTGTGGTGCCCGCAGTGTCGTCGACAATTGCCTTGCGGGACTGCGTCAAACGGTTGAAGAGTGTGGATTTACCCACATTCGGCCGCCCTACTATTGCTACTAATCTACTCATTGTCTTTTTCAATAATTGATGCGGAGCATCTGTTCTACCTCCGGGAAATCACTCCCTCGGGCCATTTATTCAATATATCCGAATGCACGGAGTTTATTCTCACGGTTTCTCCAGTCTTTCTCAACCTTCACAAAGATTTCGAGGAATACCTTCTTACCGAAGAACTGCTCTATGTCCTGACGGGCTTCGATGCCCACCTTCTTAATCTTCTCACCACCCTTGCCGATGATGATGCCTTTCTGGGAATCACGCTCCACATAGATTACTGACATGATGTGGATGGCGTTCTCCTTCTCCTCAAACTTCTCCACAAGCACCTCGGTGCTGTAAGGTATCTCCTTATCGTAGTTGAGCAGTAGTTTCTCACGTATAATCTCAGTCACGAAGAAACGTGCCGGCTTGTCGGTCAACGCATCTTTTCCGAAGAAGGGAGGATTGACAGGCAGAAGCTCTACGATACGGTTCTTGAGATTATCTATATTGAAGTGCTCGGTGGCGCTTGTAGGGAATATCTCGGCATTGGGAAGGCGTTTGTGCCATTGATCCACAAGTGCCTCAAGCTCACCGTCCCCCTTCAGGAGATCGATCTTATTGATTACGAGAAGCACGGGAACAGTTTCCTTAGCCACACGGTCAAGAAAATCCTTGTTCTTCTCCGGATCCTCCACCACGTCGGTGACGTAAAGAAGGATGTCGGCATCAGTCAATGCACCTTCGGAGAACTCCAGCATCGACTCCTGAAGCTTATATTTGGGCTTAAGCACACCCGGAGTGTCGGAATATACAATCTGATACTCGGGAGTATTCACAATACCCATAATACGGTGGCGTGTGGTCTGTGCCTTGGAGGTTATGATTGATATACGTTCGCCCACGAGATCATTCATCAATGTAGACTTGCCTACATTAGGGTTGCCTACTATATTCACGAAGCCCGCCTTATGGGCAGCATTGGGTTCTTGGATCAGCGTCTCTTTTATTTCTTCTTCCATAATTTGAATTTTGTTTTAATCGGAGGCCAGGGTTAAAGGCGTGCCTAACGGAACTTCGGCAACACAGGTCTCTATTGAATTAACGCATAAGAGGGCACTAAGTTTAATCTCCTGTTTCAAATAGCTAAAAACACAGACTTATCAGGGGGCTACGACATAGCGGGGCTCCGCAATGACCGTGACGGCACATTGCGGAGCCCCGCTATTGATTGTCAGCCGCTTTAGCTTATAACGGCCTCACATATTACATAGCTCCTGCGGAGCGGAGTGTCATGAATCGAATGCCCAAATCAGATACATAGCTCCCCAAGTGAAGCCAGCTCCGAAGGCGGTAAGCATAATCTTGTCGCCTTTCTTCAGCTTATGCTTA
Organism: uncultured Porphyromonadaceae bacterium; assembly: GCA_947174225.1. GTDB lineage: Bacteria > Bacteroidota > Bacteroidia > Bacteroidales > Muribaculaceae > Lepagella. The sequence continues at coordinate 4,483 of CAMWIF010000122.1, forward strand.
AACTCGTCGAGACAAAGCGGGATTGAGGCGGCAGAGGTATTGCCATAGCGCTGTATGTTGATTAGCACCTTATCAGGACTGATGCCGGTGCGTCCGCCTACAGCCTCAATGATTCTGAGGTTTGCCTGATGAGGCACAAACCAGTCGACTTCCTCCACAGAGAGATCATTCTTCTTCATCACGGAGAGTGTGGAGTTGAGCATATCAGTGACGGCGTTCTTGTAGACTGCACGTCCCTCCTGATAGATATAATGCTCACGTGCCTTGACAGTCTCCACAGTGGCAGGTTTCACAGACCCACCCGCCTTCATAAGAAGGTGGGGAAGCCCCTCGCCGTCAACGTGGAATTCGCCGTCGATGACACCTACATTCTCCTCAGTAGGCTCGACAAGCACGGCAGCGGCAGCGTCGCCAAAGAGAGGACAAGTAGCCCGGTCCTGATAATCTGTCATACTTGACATCTTCTCGGCACAGACTATAATGACCTTCTTGTAAAGACCCGCTTCCACATATGCACGGGCTGCCTGCATCGAAACGATGAAACCGGCACAAGCAGCCTGGATGTCGTAGGAATAGGCATTCTTGAGCCCGGTCTCATACACGATCACCGAACCTGTGGAAGGGAAACGGTAATCGGGATTCGACGTGGCACAGATGAGGAGGTCTACCTCCTCACGCTTCACGCCGGTCTGCTCAAGCAGTTTCTCCACAGCCTTGATGCCGAGGTAGCTTGAGCCTTTACCCTCCTCTTTAAGGATATGACGCTCCTTGATGCCGACGCGGGTGGTGATCCACTCGTCGTTGGTGTCGACCATCTTGGAGAGCATCTCGTTGTCGAGGATGTCTTCCGGCACGTAGGAAGCGATGCCGCTTATCTTGGCTCTACGCATAATTTAGATTTAGATGGCTGCCTTCTCGATCACGAGTTTACCACGGTAGTAACCACATTCACCACACACGGTGTGATAGATGTGCCAAGCGCCGCAGTTGGGGCAGATAGCAAGAGTAGGGATAAGAGCTTTGTCGTGAGTGCGACGTTTCGCGGTTCTGGTGTGCGATTGTCTGCGTTTAGGATGTGCCATTGTTCTATAGTTTTTTAATTGTTTTTAATTCCGGTTTATACGAATGTATAAAGTTTTATTATTGAATGTTTGGATATTCGTATCTTAATCGTCCATATCCACTCCCATTTCGGAGTCAACCTCATCGAGAGCCTCGTCAAGCTCGTCGTCGCCTCCGGTGTTGTGCTTATGGAGGGCAGCCGCCATCGCACGGTTGCATTTGCCGAGCGGATGGACGTGGCGGAGAGGAATTGTCAAGACGATAGTGTCGTAGAGCATATACGCCACGTTGAGGTAGCGGTCGCTCTCGGGGATGATGAGGAGATCGTCGGAGTCATCCTTATAGTCATCACCATATTTCACGGTGATGTGATATTCGGCGTCGACCTCGTGGTCAAGAGGGTCAAGACAACGGTCGCACGGAATCTGCAGCATCCCCTTGCAGTGGAATGTGCAGTCATATACGTCGTTCTTCTTGATAAGATCAAGATGTACATGCACATCTGAAGATATGACATCAGGGTTTTCCATATTCTGGAAAAACTCTGTGCCACATTCAAAATCCTGTTCGTGCTTTCCCTCGCCCAATGAGGCAAGCTGAACTTTATATTGTGAAAATTTTCCCACTTTTGAGAAGGTGTTTACTGTTACTGGTACCTCCGAGGAGAATCGAACTCCTATCTAAAGTTTAGGAAACTTCTATTCTATCCGTTGAACTACAGAGGCATATCAGGCTCACGCCGTAATTTTAGCTGCAAAATTAGTCATTTTTTTATTCATTTCCAAACACTTCACCTCTTATTTGCTTTTTTTTGCGTTTCAGGGGCTAAAGCGTAGGGGGCACGACTATCTTTTCCGATGCGAATTAACAATTTCATCAACGCAGGCGCAGCTCATTGCCGGGCTTGTCTTTCACTTTTTTATTAAGCTCCTTTATAGCTTTCTGCCGCATCCCGAAGCGCTGGGCGATGGAATGTATGGATTCCCCCTCCCCTATCGTCACCCACTCCACGCCGTCGGGTGCCTCTTCAAGCTTCTCCTCCAAATACACCTCTTCCCAAGCCTTTATCTCGCCATCGCGGTTCACATCGTTGTAGCCCATAAGTTTCTTAACGGGAAGGCTGAATTCCTTGGCAATGGCGGCATAGGTATCGCCCGGAGTAGCCACAACATAATGTAACCCCCGAGTGCGGCGCACAGGGTGGCTCGTGACGAGCATCTGATGTATGAATGCCGCCACCTCCTCCGGGTTTCGCCCCTCCTCAGTGTCGTAGGTATAGAGGGAATAACGCTCTATTATTGTGATGAGGCGGGCAGCATAGTTGGGATCAGTGGCATAGCCACATTCACGCAGACCGCGTGCCCACGCCTGATAGTCGGTGACATCTAATGAGAAGAGCTTCTGGTAGCGGGTGCGGCGCAGAAACCGAGAATGGTCGTCGAAACTCTCCTCCGGTGTCTTATAGACGCGAAAACACTCGTTTGGAGCGTCGTCGTCGCGCAGCATAGTCGAGCCTTTCCATTCCTTATGGCATTTTATTCCGAAGTGATTGTTGCCCTCGGCAGCAAGGCGGCTGCGTCCGGCGGCACTCTCCAGAAGACCCTGTGCCAAGGTTATGGAAGCCGGTATGCCGTATTGCTCCTGATGCTCCACGGCGAGTTGACAGAAACATTCAATGTATGCCTCATAAGGATCGGCTGCCTTACTTACTGAAGAGCCTCCAAATAAAAAGAGCACACAAGCGATAAAAAATGACCGTTTCATTGTTTTACTATAGAATCCGACCCCAAAATTACTGAATTATACCCTAAATTCAAAATTCAATGATTGGCGGAGAGGGTTGAATCTTATATTTTCACACTCTAATTCACCGGTTATGAGAGAGTTTAAAATCACAGCATTGATAAAAGA
>CAMWIF010000123.1 GCA_947174225.1 uncultured Porphyromonadaceae bacterium
TTACCTGCCTCAATCTTAGCTTGCTCCTCCATACGATGGTTAAGCTCCTTCTCATAAAGAATTGACTTCAACTGACGCATAGCGTTTTCCTTATTCTTGGGCTGGTCTCGGGTCTCGGTATTCTCAATGAGAATCTCCTCCTCCTCGCCGGTATAGGGATCCTTATACTGATAACGAAGACGCACACCCGACTCAACCTTGTTCACATTCTGACCGCCGGCACCACCGGAGCGGAAAGTATCCCAAGACACCTTGGCTGGCTCCACATTAATCTCGATGGTATCATCTACAAGCGGAGTGACAAATACTGAAGCGAATGATGTCATACGTTTTCCCTGTGCATTATAAGGACTTACCCTCACTAAACGATGCACACCGTTCTCACTCTTCAAGAAGCCATAGGCATAATCTCCTTCTATATTGATAGTCACAGATTTGATACCGGCATCATCACCCTCAAGGAGTTGGGCAATCGAGGTCTTATAGCCATGTTTCTCAGCGTAACGCAGGTAGAGGCGCATAAGCATCTGTGCCCAGTCCTGACTCTCGGTACCCCCGGCACCGGAGTTAATCTTAAGCACCACCCCAAGTTTATCTTCCTCTCTTCTAAGCATATTACGCAGCTCAAGCTTCTCAAGGCTATCAATAAGCTTTGCATATTGAGCATCGATCTCCTCTTCAGTCACGAGTTCCTCCTTTATCCATTCGAAAGCCAATTGAAGTTCCTCCACCTGCTTTTCAAGGTCAGTATAGGAATTAATCCAGAAATGCAGTTCCTTAATCTTACGCATTTGCGCTTCAGCCTTCTCCCTGTCTTCCCAGAAATCTGCCACGTGAGTACGCAGCTCCTCCTCCTCAACCTCTATCTTTTTGTTGTCTATGTCGAGGTAATGTTTAAGAGCCTCTTGACGCTCCACTACCTCCTTTAACTGTTCCTGTGTTATCATTGTGTCTTATCCTGTTCTTACTTAATAGCTGTACATTGCCTCTATTTCCGGAGCATATCTCTTCGCCACTATCGGACGACGTACCTTCATAGTGTTTGTAACCTCACCATTCATAATCGAAAAATGATTCGGGAGCAAAGTGATACGCTTTATCTGCTCATATGATGCAAGATCTTTCTGCACCTCGTTGATTTGAGACATCACAAAATTAACCACCTCCTGGTTCTTTACAAACTTCTCGGTGTCAGAGGTGTCAATGCCCTTCTTTTCCGCCCAGCGTCGCAACTGCGGGAAGTTAGGCACAATCAATGCCGTCACAAATTTACGCTGGTCGCCTATCACCGCAGCCTCATCTATGTATTTGTTTTCAGCCAATCGGCTCTCAAGCATCTGAGGTGCGATATATTTACCGTTGGAGGTCTTAAACAGATCCTTTACCCTCTCTGTAAGCACTAAAGCCCCATTACCGTTGAAATAACCTGCGTCGCCGGTGCGGAAGAAGCCGTCGTCGGTAAAAGCATCTTCATTGGCTTTCGGGTTCTTATAGTAGCCGGGAGTTACAGTGGGACCTTTCACAAGAATCTCACCATTGGTGTCTATCTTCACCTCCAGACCCGGAATAGGTATACCCACAGTGCCGATTTCATAATCCACGGGGGGATAGAAGCTGACCGTCGCAGTGGTCTCGCTCAATCCGTATCCCACTAATACATCTATTCCTACAGAGCGCATGAACTCAACAATCCTGTCGCTGATGGGTGCACCGGCTGTGGGGAACATATTTGGATTCGGAATGCCTATAGCGTGTTTAAGTTTCTGGAAAATATTCTTATTCCAGAACTGATATTCCTTTTCCACCAATAAAGGCACTTTTTTACCTCTACGTTTATAGTCAAGATTCCTCTTCTTACCCACTTTCAGTGCTCGCGCTACCATCATACGCTGCATCTTACCCATGCCGGCAATCTTCTCCTTGACACCCGCATATACCTTTTCCCAAAAACGAGGCACACAGCACATAATATTAGGATGCACGTTGTGAATGGTTTCCGTGATTATGCGAGGATCATAATTGATCGCTACAGGCACCCCTTTGGTGAGGCAGAAGAAACACCAAGCCTTCTCCAAAATATGACTCATAGGCAAGAAAGCCATGGAAAGATCCGTGTCGTTAACCTGTGTAAGGAGCTTAAGGTGTGCCTCCATACAAGCATCGTAGTTGGAGTGGGTTATGCACACACCCTTAGGTTCTCCCGTGGTGCCTGAAGTATATATAAGTGTGGCCATATCTTCCGGCAAACCCTCTTCTGTACGTCGCTTCACTTCAAGGGCTATCTCCTCCGGCGTATTCATCCCGAGACGCACAAAATCATCCCAAAAGATTGTGATAGTGTCGTCTGGCTTCAGTTCAAGTTCATCGTTCTTAAAGACAACTATACGGGTAAGGCGTTCCGGATGCTTTTTCCAATAGTTATAGGCAAGAGGATACTGATGGGAGTCGCCCACAAAAAGCACCCTCGCCTCTCCGTTGGTCACGATGAAGTCATATTGCTCCTGCGACGAACTTGAATAGAGAGGTATAGCCGCAATTCTGTTAGCAAAGGCACCAAGCTCCGTAATCAGAATCTGTGGAGTATTGGGAGAGCATATAGCTATCGTGTCTTTCTCAATCAGTCCGAGTGATGCCAAGGCTTTGGCAGCCACATTTATCTGAGCCTCAAACTCTTTCCAGGAAGTCGACTGCCATTCGCCATCCTTGCGCCAGCAAAAGCGGTAAGCCTCCCGATCGCCGTAACGACGTGCCTGAGCCGGTATTATTTCTACTAATTTATTTGCCATATCTTGGGGTCATCTCACACAGTGGGGTGGAATCGACGGTAAAGTTAACAATTTTTTATCTATTTTCCCCACTTTTGCTCCAGATATTATAACAATTGCACTATTCCTATATCAAATGTGCAATTTTATTCGCCTCTGAGTCGCTTAAAATAGAAGTCAAGCACATCCTTGGCAGCCGTAAACGAAGATTGCTCATTGTTAAGTACCCGGAGCTCCTTCTGCTCAAGTAAAGCCCTCACTTCAGGAATTCCGTAGAAATGATTGCGAAGCTGCTCGTTGATGGTCTCCATCATCCAGTATTTCGCTTGTTCATTACGCTTACGCTCAAAATAGCCGTTGGCAATCACAAAGTCAAAATAACGGTCAATCATATCCCACACCAGGTCAATACCGATTTCATAGTAGCCACTATACGTAAGCACCTCCGGCTTCCACTTGCTGGGGGAAGGAGGGAAAAGAAAGAGAGCGTTGCGGAACTGCGAAGCTGCCAACTTGGCACGCTCAACATTGTCGCCGTCACATTTATTAATGACGATGCCGTCAGCCATCTCCATAATGCCTCGCTTTATACCCTGGAGCTCGTCGCCTGTGCCAGCCAATTGTATCAGCAGAAAGAAATCAACCATAGAGTGTACCGCAGTCTCACTCTGACCGACACCCACTGTCTCCACAATTATGCGGTCGTAGCCTGCCGCCTCACATAGCACTATGGTCTCACGGGTCTTACGAGCCACGCCACCCAACGAACCGGCTGAGGGGGAAGGACGAATAAAGGCATCCTTCTCCTGCGAAAGTTTTTCCATACGGGTCTTGTCGCCAAGAATACTTCCTTTCGTCCGTTCACTGCTGGGGTCGATGGCAAGCACAGCAAGGCGATGTCCCTGACGCACGACGTGAAGACCGAAAACATCAATAGAAGTAGATTTGCCTGCACCCGGCACACCGGTAATGCCTATACGCCGCGACTTGCCGGAATATGGCAGACACTTTTCAATCACCTCCTGGGCAATGGCTTGATGGCGTTCGTTGGTACTTTCTATCAAAGTCACTGCTCTGCCGAGGATGCTGACATCACCTTTAAGTATGCCCTCTACATAATCCCCGGCGCTAAGCTCCACCCGTTTACGGCGCATAGCCGCACGATAAGGATTGACCACAGGCTGTGAACCCACGCCCGAATTCACTTGAAGTCCTTTATATTGTTTGTCGTTCTCAGGATGTTCCATATATGGATTTTATCTCTTTATTCTTATTTGTTTTACTTAGCTTTGATGCCCACTATGTTGCATGTGCGTATAGGATGAAGCGGATCATTGGTCAAGACCTCTACTTTCAACCGGAACGGACCTTCCGGAATCTTCGACGCATGCAATTTTCCCTTTACTAATCCTTTCTTACCCTCCTTCACCGTAGAAGGCACACGCGAAATATCGATACCCTCCTGACGGCAATAGACTCTCATCACTTCTAAAGGGGATTTACCTTCGTTAAGTATAGAGAACTCAAACTCGACATCTTTATTGTCTACCTCTTCCCCAAGGTCAACAAACTCAGGCAGGAGAAAGGCCTGGGGAGAATTCTCCAATTGGTCAAGAGGTATGGCACGTGTGTCGGGCACAATCGCCACACTCACCGTCACCGTCACCTCATCTGACCCCTCTCCGTCGGCAGAGATGACAATGGGATATTCATAGGGTCCGTCAGCAGGTTCCTCCGCAGTGCGCAGATAGAAGCTGAACGTGCCCAGATCGCCGGGAGCTATCTCACGTGGCGTTAGTTCTACAGTCAATGCCTTAGCGTCGGAATGCCATGTCGGAGTTATCGGTTTTTCTCCTTGATTATATACGTTAAGGAAAAGATGACGCGAATGCCCCCTCTTTATCTCTCCTGCCGGCACAAGCGTGTTTTCCAACCGCAACGAACCACATTCAACCGGGAAATTCGCTTTCAGGGTTGTGGGAGCACCTATCACAATACCCATAATACGTATCACCGTAAGGTCATTGTCCGGACCCATATAGACCTTTACAGTCTTGTCAAAAGGTCCCGGCCTGCCCACAGGATTATAGGTGAACGAAACGGTGGCAGTATCACCCGGTTCTATCATTGAATGAGTATAAGACGCGCCCGTACATCCACAACTGGGACGCACACGGTTGATGAAGGTGGCTTTCGGACCATGGTTCACCAGCTTCACACTGCCGGTGACATTACCGTTAGCCTCCTTAAACGAGCCGAAATTATACTCCGTAGCCAGCCATTCCACCTCCCCTTTCGCAGGAAGTGCCGCCAAAGCCACGAGAACTGCCGACATAAACCTTAAAATTTTCACGATGACACCTCCTTACTTCTTGGGAAGCACTGTGCCTCTTATCTTGAAACGCATTTTACCCGGCTTCCCGTTGGTCTTGACCGTCACAACCTTGTCAAAGCCACCGGGTCGACCAAGGGGAGTGTAGGTCACGCTTATCTTACCTTTCTTACCCGGGGCAATGGGCTGTTTGGGAAATTCAGGCTTCGTGCATCCACATTCGGCAGTGGCACTGATAATCACAAGATTACCCTTGCCCACGTTCTCAAACTCAAATTCACAGCTCACCGGACCTCCGTCTTCACGGATATTGCCGAAATTATGCACGGTCTCCTTAGCTTCCATCACAGGCTTGGCGTCATCTTTGGCATCGGCAGACAATGCCACATAAAACAATGCCATAAAGATTGCCACAAGGATAGGCAGATTCTTATATCTCTTCATCTACTAATCAGTTTGAATTATATATTAATAAGACGTAAAAATTCCACTTTTAGTTTAATTCGTCACCTGTTTGTTATGCCCATTTACTCCCTATTATCTTGCTTTGATTTTGCTTTAAGATGATTTTTTACTAATTTTGCAAAAATTCCGAGCTTTTCGTATAATATTTTCATAATGGAAAAGATTATTGATTCAGTCGACAGAGAATTAATCATAAGTGAGCTTACTCCTGACCGGTTGCTGCGCCAGGCAAATAAAGGCGCCAACGAGGTCTACGTGGTCGATGCCTTCAACGCTCCCAACACTATGCGTGAGATAGGCAGGCTGCGTGAAATTGCATTTCGCGATGCCGGCGGAGGCACCGGACTAAGCTGCGACATCGATGAATTCGACACAATGGAGGTGCCCTGCCGCCAGTTGGTGGTATGGGATCCGGAAGACCGCGAAATCGTCGGGGGGTATAGATTTATATTAGGAGAAGATATAAAGATGAAAGACGGTGTGCCCAACATTGCCACGTCCCATATGTTTAATTTCTCCCCTGAGTTCCTTAATAAGTATCTGCCACATACTCTTGAGCTCGGACGTTCATTTGTGGCTATTGACTATCAGAGCACTAAATCACATTCAAAAGCCCTGTATGTACTCGACAACCTCTGGGACGGTCTTGGTGCCCTTACCGTCGTGTATCCTCAGATTAAATATCTCTTCGGCAAAGTCACCATGTATCCGAGCTATGGAGAGACGTCGCGCGACCTCCTGCTCGGCTTCCTCCACAAATACTTTGCCGACACCGAAAACCTTGTGACTCCCATAGAGGCTCTTCCGACCAAGGCTCGACATCCGGAGATACAAGCCATATTTACCGGCACCACATTCAGGGAGGATTACAAAATCCTTAACCACGCCATACGTGAGAACGGACAGAACATCCCCCCGCTCGTGAATGCTTATATGTCTCTCTCCCCCACCATGAAAGTGTTTGGCACTGCCATCAACCACGAGTTTGGCGATGTGGAGGAAACCGGTATCTTCTTTAAGATTTCTGAGATTTTCGAGGAGAAGAAACGCAGGCATATCCAGACTTTTATGAAATCAGGGATTTTAGAGTGAGACACCTATGAAAAAAGTAGTTGTAACAGGAGCCGACGGCTTCATCGGAAGCCATCTCACTGAAGCTCTCCTCGCTGAGGGATGTGAGGTGACAGCCCTGGCTCAATATAATTCGTTCAACAACTGGGGATGGCTTGAAGGAATCAGCCATCCGGGATTGAGAGTAGTGACAGGCGACGTACGCGATCCCAATTTCTGCCGAACCTTGGTAAAAGGTGCGGATACTGTGTTTCACCTTGCTGCCCTCATCGCGATTCCTTACAGCTATATCGCCCCTGACAGTTATGTCGATACAAATGTGAAAGGCACTCTCAACATCTGCCAGGCAGTGCGTGACAACGGTGTGGATCGCTTGCTTGTCACCTCCACCTCCGAAGTCTACGGCACAGCCAAATATGTGCCTATTGATGAACATCACCCCAAACAGCCTCAAAGCCCATATTCCGCCTCCAAGATAGGAGCGGATGCAATAGCACTCAGCTTCCACAATGCCTTCGACATGAACGTCACTGTGGTGCGTCCCTTCAACACTTACGGACCTCGCCAAAGTGCGCGTGCCATAATTCCTTCCATAATCACCCAGATTGCCTCCGGGAAGAGGGAGATTATGGTAGGCGACCTCACCCCCACTCGCGATTTCAACTATGTGGCAGACACCTGCCGGGGATTTATCGAGATTGCAAAGACTCCCGGTTTGGCAGGAGAGGAAATCAACATCGCCACACAGCGTGAGGTTAGCATGGAGACAACGCTCAAGACACTAGCCTAGCTGATGTATGCCGACATCAAATGGG
>CAMWIF010000124.1 GCA_947174225.1 uncultured Porphyromonadaceae bacterium
AGCTTACCTCATCCTCAACACCTGCGAGCACACCGAGCTCACCTTCTACAGTGACGTCATACTTGTGAGCATAGTCAACTACCTTCTTGGTGAGGGCAACGTTCTCCTCATAGGGGAGGTGTGAACCGTCGATCATCACTGAAGAGAAACCATTGTCGATGCAATCCTTGCAGAGCTCGAATGAGTCACCGTGGTCGAGGTGAAGCACGATCTGGGGATCTTCCCAACCGAGAGATTTTGCATATTCAACAGCACCCTGAGCCATATAGCGGAGAAGGATGGGGTTGGCATAGTTACGAGCACCCTTTGATACCTGAAGGATCACAGGTGACTTGGTGTCGGCAGCTGCCTTGATGATGGCCTGAAGCTGCTCCATGTTATTGAAGTTGAATGCGGGGATGGCATATCCGCCATGCACTGCCTTGGCAAACATCTCTTTTGTGTTGACAAGGCCAAGTTTCTTGTAATCTACCATGTTTTGTCTAAACTTTTTTGTGGGCCGCCCGACACTCGTGCCTGACGGACTCAATTTGTTGCAAAAATACAAAAAATGATTAGTATCACAAAATCATTGGGAAAATAATTAATCTTTTTTGCAAAAATCCTTTATACTGTGGGGATATTAGCGAAATAAGTTGTAAATTTGCAATTCCTCACCGACGGCTATTGAAAGAATTATGAAGATATTTGCATCAAATGCTATACGCGAAATAGACAACGCTACCTGCGAAGCGCAGAATATTGATTCTCTTGATTTGATGGAACGCGCCGCAGGAGCGGTGACATATGAAATAATCTCCCGCTTTCTTCCCAATCAACGCATTGTGGTGGTGGCGGGTCCCGGCAACAATGGTGGCGACGCTCTTGCGGTGGCACGCCAGCTGTTTGAACAGGGTTATAAGAAGATTGAGGTGTTTCTCTTCAATGTGGTGGGTAAACTCACCCACGACTGCGACGAGGAACGCAAACGTCTCATCACTTTAGATGGCATCGACTTCACCGAGGTGAAACGTGACTTCTCACCCCCTTATCTCGGAGAGAATGATGTGCTTATCGACGGATTGTTCGGCTCCGGTCTGCGCCAGCCATTGCAGGGAGGATTTGCTATGCTCGCACGCCTCATCAACGAGAGCGGTGCCTACGTCATCTCGATAGATATGCCTTCGGGGTTATTTGGTGAGTGGAACGACAATATCAGCCGTAGGGATATGGTCCATGCCAACCTAACCCTTGCTTTCCAGACTCCGCGCTTGTCATTCTTCTTTGAGGAGAATGCCGATGTGATAGGTGAATTTAAGCTTCTTGACATTGATCTCGACGATGCCAAGATGAAGGAGCTACATTCCGATTTTATGGTGGTGGAGGCACGTACTGTGCGACCTTTGTTGAAGCCGCGTCGCAAATTCTCCGGCAAGCGTGATTATGGGTCGGTACTGCTTATGGCAGGAAGTATCGGTATGATAGGAGCGGCTGTATTGGCGGCGCGTGGTTGTATGAGAAGCGGTGCGGGACTTGTGACTGTCCACAGTGCCAAGAGCGGTATGCAGATTGTCCAGACCGCTGTTCCGGTAGCGATGTTTGAGCCGGATAAGAATGAAAACTATATCACCGATATGACGGTCCATCACACCCATCAGGCTGTGGCGGTAGGACCCGGTATCGGTGTGAATCCGCGTACCATCGATGCCTTGGAGAGCCTCCTCAAGACCTGTAAGTCTCCTATGGTGCTTGATGCGGATGCCCTCAACTGCATAGCTGCCCGTCCGGCACTGCTCCAGATTCTTCCTCCCCAGACAATCATCACTCCTCACATAGGTGAGTTCGACCGCCTCTTTGGCGAACATTCCAACTCGGAGGAAAGATTGAAGAAAGCCATTGATATGGCTAAGTATTACAACATTATTATCGTGTTGAAAGGGCATTACACTGTCACGGTTCGTCCCACCGGGCGAGTTTATTTCAATTCTACCGGTAACCCGGGTATGTCAACCGCCGGATCGGGTGATGTGCTTACGGGTGTGATTGCTGCATTCGTGGCACAGGGCTACCGACCGGAACACGCAGCCACTATAGGTGTGTATGTACACGGTTTGGCTGGAGACCTGGTGACAGCCGATTTGGGAGAATTCGGTGTTATGGCAACGGATATAGCTGACTATTGTGGGAAAGCAATCAGGGCAATTGTGACTCGTGAAAAATTGTAAGGACAACCATTGGAATCATATTTATTAATTGAATATAAGAGAATGAAGAATAGGATAATGAAACTGTTGTTTCCCTGGGCTATTGTGTTGGGTGTGTGTATGACCGGAATGGCACAGCAGACTAAGATACTTACGGCTGAGAAGCATAATGAGTATGGTCTTGTCTATACGTTGCCCACTACGGCTTTGCAGATTGAGATCACGGCTACAAGGGAGATTCGTAAGGCGGGACCTTATTATCAGTATGCCAAGAAATATGTCGGCACAGATGTAGTGATAAAGGAAGATGGCGAAGTATGGACTATCGAATCGGTTCGTGTGCAGCCTTACGGTGTGCCAAATCAGGAGGAACGTTATATGATGCAGCTTAAACCGGGTGCCACCACTTTCATCGGTGTAGCACAAGACGGTATGCTGTTGTCGATCAATGCCAATCCTGTAACTCCTCCGGAGTTTAAGTCTACTGAGCCGGGTGAGCCGGTAGGGGAGCAACTTGCCGACCGTGAATATCTCCAGTATGTGGATGAGGATTTCATCGCTTCCCAGTCTAAGGCAAAGCAGGCACAGATGCTTGCTGAGAGCCTTATGGAGATTAGAGAGGCAAAAATCTCCCTTACACGCGGCACTGCTGACCAGATGCCTACCGACGGCCGTCAGCTTGAACTTATGCTCAATTCTTTACGTCATCAGGAGGCTGCCATAACCGCTGCTTTCTTAGGCAATTCCGTAAAGGAAACTGTGGTGCGCACGTTCACATTCGAGCCTGAAGAGGAGGGTCGTTCAGTACTGTTCCGTCTGAGTGATTTCGACGGTTTTGTTTCAGCCGATGATTATTCCGGAGAACCTGTATATATAAAGGTAGATGTCACCAATGAGGGAGTTATGCCCGTAGATGCCAAAGGTGAAGCAAAGAAAATGCCTAAAGACGCTGTGGCTTATAATGTTCCCGGCACTGCTAAGGTAACTCTTAGCTTCAAAGGCAAGACACTTTTTAGCAATGAGTTTGAGATGTCGCAGTTCGGCGTTGTGTTCGGATTGAATCCTGTGCTTTTCAGCGACAAGAAAGCTCCCTCATATGCCATTTTCGACCCTACTACAGGAGCACTCAAAGAGATAGGCACAGCCAAGGAGGGGCAGTGAAGCTATGAGTGAATCGAATAGTCCCGTGCCGATGTCTCTCGTCGAATATACGACGGTGATAGGAAATGCTATACGTATGACTCGCCTTCTACAAGGTGCGTGGGTGATGGCTGAACTGAGCGATGTGCGCTACAGCGGCGGTCATTGCTATATGGAGCTTATCGAGAAGAATCCTGCGGGACAGACTGTGGCGAAGCTTCGGGCGAATATCTGGGCATCGAGAGTAAACTACATACGTCAGAAATTCTTCAAAGATACTCAGCGTGACATAGCTAACGGTATGAAGGTGATGGTGTTTGGCACTGCCGGTCATCACTCGGTATATGGGCTATCATTTACCATAAATGATATTAATCCCTCCTATACATTGGGGGATATGGAGCGTATACGGCGCGAGATACTTATGCGGCTCCAGAAAGAGGGTGTGATAGACCAAAACAAGCAGGAGGTTATGTCCCCGGCACCTCAGCGCATAGCTATTATCTCTGCTGAGGGAGCAGCCGGATACGGTGACTTCATCAATCAGCTTGCCGGAAATTCCGATGGGTTTGTATTCTATCCTCACCTTTTCCCGGCTGTGATGCAAGGTGAACGCACCTCGCAATCAGTGCGCGAGGCTCTTGATATGATAGAGCAGACAATGGAACATTGGGACTGTGTGGCAATCATAAGGGGTGGTGGCGCGACCACTGACCTTAACGGATTTGACGATTATGACTTGGCTTATCGGGTTGCTACGTTCCCTCTCCCTATTGTGGTGGGCATCGGTCACGAAAGAGATAGGACAGTACTTGACGAGATAGCCCATACACGCATGAAGACACCGACAGCTGTAGCTGGCTTCTTTATTGACAAGTTGAGGACTGCGTATTCTACAGTAGGGCAGATGGTGCAGTGGATTACACGTTATAGCACTGATCGCTTGGTTGGGGAAGCACGTCGCTTAGATAATGTAGAGACAACGATACCTGCTTTGGCAAATGCACGTCTAACTGCGGCTAAGGCGCGTCTCGACCGTGAGTTGACACGTATACCCGTGCTTGTGGAGTCACGTCTTGCCGGAGAGAGGGGTAAAATTGATTCTTTGGGACGTTTCATCAGTATGGCTGCTGACGGTGTTGTTAAGCGATCTTCAGCCAGGCTTGACAACCTAACAGGAATGATTGAAGTGTTAAGCCCGGCTAATACGCTTCGTCGTGGTTATTCCATCACACGTGTTAACGGTCACGCCGTCACGGATGCTTCGACAGTTAAACCGGGGGATATTCTCGAGACCCAGCTTAATTCCGGCACAATCCTCTCAAAAGTAACCCCTACTCAGAAGTAAGAGAGGAGAAAGGAAGAGATAAGATTGATTAGGGTTTAAGTCGGGAGAACGGTTAGCATAACAAATGTGGAAATTGCCCGACTGAATTTCAAAATTATTAATACTGTAAATATATGGAAGATATGACATATGCCAAGGCAATGGCAGAACTGGAAGGTATAGTGGCTAAGATGCAGTCAGACAACTGCGACATCGACAGCCTTGCCGGATACACCACACGAGCTTTGCAGCTTCTCAAATACTGCAAAGAGAAACTCTTCACCACCGATCAGGAGGTGAAGAAGTGTCTTGAAGCTCTTGATAGTTAACTACTCGCGGTAGTAGACTCTCTTCACACGGGGAGACACGGAGGTGAGTATTTCGTAAGGAATGGTATCGAGGAGGTCGGCAAGACGTTGCACAGATGCCTCCTGACCAAAGATCTCAACCGAATCGCCAACGTTGCAGTCAATGTCGGTGACATCAATCATACAGGCGTCCATACAGATATTTCCAACTGTAGGGGCGTCTTGTCCGTTTACTTTCACTGATACTGCTCCGCGACCGAAATGGCGATTCATACCATCGGCATAGCCTATCGGTATTGTGGCTATACGTGACTTCCGTGTCAATTTTCCCTTTCTGCCATAGCCTATAGTTTCCTCCTTCTCCCACTCGCGTATGGCGATTATGACAGTTCGGAGAGAAGACACTACCGAAAGTGGCTTTTCGATATTCTCAGGAAGGGTGTTCGCACCGTATAGCCCAATACCGAGACGTGCCATATCGTAATGGTGTTCCGGAAAGCGCAAGATACCGGCAGAGTTGAGTATATGTCGTTTCACAGGATAAGGACAACGTGCCAGCACAAACTCTGTCATATCTTTGAAGCGCGATAATTGCAGATTAGTGTAATCATCCATATCAACACAATCAGCAGTGGCTAAGTGAGAGAACATCGAAGCTAATTTTACACCTTTCTGTGAGAGGATGAGATCAATTGCTTCTTGCAACTCATACGGTAGCAGACCGGTGCGGTGCATTCCGGTGTCAAGTTTAAGGTGTATGGGATAATCCTTTACATTGTTTTTCTCCGCTTCCCGTATCACGTCGCGCAGCATATCAAGAGAATATACCTCCGGTTCGAGCCGATTGGCAAACATCGACTTATAGTTTACCACCTTCGGATTCATCACCATAATCGGCATTGTTATACCATTACGGCGCAGGTCGATTCCTTCGTCGAGGACTGCCACTGCCAAGTAGGCAGCTCCCGAATCCTGTAAGGTCTTGGCTATCTCATAGCTTCCCGCTCCGTAGCCGAAAGCCTTAACCATAGCCACGATACCTGTACCTTCCGGCAGATGGCTACGGAAATAATTGTAATTCTCAACGATAGCGTCCAAGTTCACTTCCAGCACGGTCTCGTGCTTACGTGCCTCAAGCATTTCACTGATACGTGAGAAGTCGAATTCCGGGGCACCTTTCACAAGAATGATTTCCGAATCGAAGTCAGAGGGGGATAGTTTCTGAAGAAATTGCTCGGTTGAGTCGAAGAAGGTGGCATTGGAGCCGAATAGGTGGCTATGTGCTTTGAGAGCTTCCCCGACTCCGATGAAACGTTCTACGCCTGACTCCTTCACCGCTTCTGCTATAGCCTCATATATCTCAGACCCTCCGGATGTCTCGTGGCGGATGTCGCTGAGTATTAGTGTCGGGTGCTGATGAGGCATAGCTCGGCGTATCATAAAATTGATGGCAGGACGGAGGGAGGAGAAATCGCTTGTATAGGAATCGTGTATTATGGAACAGTTGTTGACTCCCTCAGTCACATTAAGGCGTGTGCCAATACGGTGAAGATGTTTAAATCTTTCCTTGATTACTTCCTCAGATATACCTTCTGTTAGCATAAAGCTAAGAGCCGCACCGACATTTTCAAGCTCCTCTTTGGATTTGACCGGAGCCGTGATGGTGTTTTTTTTACCTTGAAATGTATATCTTACCTCGGTTGTGTCTTTATGCGGGTCTAATTCGGCTTGCAGATACACATCTGCTTCAGGTTTGCTGATTGACCAAGCTATCTCTTTAACATCGCCATTATGGTTACGTTGCTTCTCTATCGCCTCTTTTAAATAAGGAGAGTCTATATTGTAGATTATTGTCTTTACAGAATCAGGAGAAGTAAGAGTGGCTTTTTCTTCGGCTTTCTCTTTAAGCGACTTGAAACCGTCAGCGTGGGCATCTCCTATATTGGTGATGATGACGGTTTGCGGCTGAATGCAGTCAGCTAAGATTTTCATCTCCCCGGGTTTGGAAATACCGGCTTCGATAAGAGCTAATTCTGTTGTGGGTTCAATCTCCCAAAGTGACAATGGGACACCGATCTGGGAATTGAAGCTACGAGGGGAGCGGGCAATTTCACACAGTGGCTCCATAAGTTGGAAAATCCATTCTTTCACTGTAGTTTTACCACGGCTTCCGGTAATTCCTACTATTTCGGTGGTACTACCTTCTTCTATAGCAGTATCTTCAGCTTGGGAGTTCTTATCCTTTTCGGCTTGACACTCTTTGCTATTTCCGGGTATGCACTCCTTATCTTTAATAAGAGGCACCTTATTCTTAATAAGGTGAGAGGCATAAGAGGCAATCTTTTGTAAAGCTGTGACTACATCATCAGTGACAATGAAGTTGACATCAGTTTTATCGGCAAAATCTTCAGGAATTTCGTTTACCACGAAGTGTCGTACACCCTTCTTGTAAAGTTCTTCAATAAACTTATGTCC
>CAMWIF010000125.1 GCA_947174225.1 uncultured Porphyromonadaceae bacterium
GCTTGCCAGATTGGGAAGATACCCGGCAGGTTATAAAAAACAGAAGGATGATCCTTAAAGCAAGGGTCATCCTTTTTATATGGTCTCTTTCAAGAACACTAAGGGGATGTTTATTCGATGGTCATTTCGCCCACAATTGGAGTGGTGAGATAGGTCTTGATTTCATTGTCAGACATACCGCTTCCGAGAAGGTACATGAGCTTTGTCACAGCTGCCTCAACCGTTATATCATACCCTGATATTACACCGGCTTTGGCAAGCATATCGCCTGTATAATAACGTTTCTGTTCATCACCACCATTGAGACATTGTGTCACATTGAAGATTATCAGACCATTATTCACCGCTTCGGTCAAGGCCTCCAGAAACCATTTTTCCGTAGGGGCATTGCCGGCTCCGAAGGTGCGTAAGACCACAGCTTTTATCCCGGGTGTAGCTAATTGAGCCTTAACCACATCTTCTGTAATGCCGGGGTAAAGCCACATCACAAGGATATTTGGAGCCATGGAGTAGAAGGGATTAAGAGGCAGTGCAGTGGTATGACGCATAAGATATGGTTTGGCATAATCTATATGCAGGTCTATTGTGCCGAGGGTAGGGTAGTTGAAGCTCTTAAAGGCATCAAATCCTGTGGAGGTGAATTTAGTAGCGCGGCATCCCCTTACGATATAATCCTGAAACGAAATGACAACCTCTTGAATCATAGAATTGCCATTTTCATCTTTGGCAGCCGCTACCTGAAGGGCAGATATGAGGTTTTCTGTTCCATCCTCACGTGTGTCGCCGATAGGAAGCTGTGATCCGGTTATGACAACAGGTTTACAAAGATTTCGGAGCATAAAGGCAAGTGCCGAGGCGGTGTATGCCATAGTGTCGGTGCCGTGTAGCACCACAAAGCCATCGAAGTCATCATAATTATCGGCAATATCTTTTACAATTTGGTTCCAGTAATTGGGATTCATGTTTGATGAATCGATGGGTTGAGGAAACTGAACACTCTTAATATCATAACCGAGATTGCCGACCTTAGGAACATTGTCCATAAGGTGTGAGAAGTCGAAAGGTTGAAGGCCGTTAGGAGTCTCTACCATACCGATGGTGCCCCCGGTGTATATGATTAATATTTTGGGTTTCTGTGCTGTCTGTATCATATTCTATCCTTTAAGAGAATAAGTGTTGATTAATCTATTATAGTAACCCGGTCTCCGTTGAAGACTCCGAGTTCAAGTTTCTTCATCACTGCTTTAATGGCTGCCTGCGCTTTTACAGAGTTGCCTGCCTCATCCAAGGGTGGAGCGAAGGCAGATATACCCATCACACCCGGCAACACGCCGAGCACACCGCCTCCGACACCGCTTTTTGCCGGTATGCCTGAGGTATAGAGCCAGTCTCCGGTGGTCTGATAGAATCCAACGGTTGAAATCAAAGTGGTAATTTTCGGTGCAAGCACTGCATCAAACACTTGTTCTTTTGTAACGGGATTAAGTCCCTTATTGGCAATTGTGGCTGCGCAGATTGAAAGCTGTGAGGCAGTGATGCCCACAGAGCATTGACGAGTGTAAAGGTCAAGGCTCATCGGCACATCGTCATAGATACGGTTATATGTTTTCAATAGCCAGGCTATTGAGCGGTTATTGAAATTAGTGTCTGATTCAGATTTATACAATTCGTCAATCACTTGCGCTGGAGAGCCACATAAAGCAGTGAAATTATTAATAATTGCTTCCCATTTGCCCCAAGAATCACCTTTAGGCTCTACCATAGAACACGCTGTTATTGCCCCGGCATTTACCAAGGGTGTGGATGGATGATCCTTTTCAAGTAGTATGGCAAATATTGAATTGAACGGTAATCCTGTGGCATCGGCACCAATCTGTTTCAGCACTGCTTCAGCACCATATTGTCTTAATACTAAGATGGCAGTAAGCACCTTTGACACAGACTCAATGCCAAATTTATATTCAGTGTCGCCCACATTGACTGTTGTGCCGTCAAGGAGAGTCACGCTTAATCCAAAGAGATTTGGATTTATATTAGCAAGAAAGGGTATGTAATCGGCATTATGACCCCCGGTAATGTCTTTACATTCAGCGTAGGCTTCCTCGACAGCTGATCTGATTTGTGCTTTAGAGATTTTTTTATCCATAAATTTAGAATTTATCATTGAAACACCTGATAGCGGCGATATTAGTGTTAGAAAGAGGCTATGTCGTAATTGTTATTGCGACATAGCCTCGAACACAGCCCTCTTCACAGAGAGATAAAAAACACGCTATTCTATATTTTGCAGAACCTAATTTGGTTTGCCATTTCTATTATGCCATGAACATCTTCACGCGATTCCACTGACCATCAAGAGCATCGGGCACATAGTCGATTTCCGACGGCTGCTTGAACTCAGAATATCTTGAGTCTGACCAGATGAATGGGAGATCACGCACATGAGCTGTACCGAACTTCATCCAGAAAGAGGTCTTCTTACCATTGATATCCGGCTTACGGCTAAGGTTGGCAAGCACATCCTTAATTATTTCAGCGGAACAAGCCTTAGCATCAATTGATCCGTCAGGACGCTGGCGAGGAAGCTCTGTTGTGCCATAGCCGAGATCCCAACGACCATAGATTGACAACGGCTCACGGTCAGCAGTGTAGGTGATAAGCGACTTGGCAGCCTCTATATCTTTCACCTTGTCAATTCCCTGCCAGAGCTGGAAACGGCGCATCGGACGGAGGTTCATGCTTTCAAGCTCATAGCCTACCCACCAGTTGATCGGCTGATTTACTCCGAAGATGTGTGTAGGAGTAATAAGGTGGTGGTCATAGTCGAGGAATGTAGGTTTATAACCGGTGGAGTCGGTCTGGCTGATAGTTTTACCATCGCATTTGAAGAGAACCAAACGGTTGTAGCTCATTTCAACAATGCCGATCTCACTTGTGTTGGCGTCAACGATCTGATAGCCGCTCAGATAAGTGCCGGTGTTATCGAGTTTCAGGTAATCGTAGAACTCATCGATGGTATGGGCAAACTGTTCGGCAGCTGCACTACGGTAAGTCAGCCATATACCGATTACCTTTGGTTTGTCATAGAGGTCCACGTGGGTAGTCTCATTGAAACCAATACCGTGGCCGTTGAAACCGAAGTCAGTGTTTGAACCGAACTGACCCTGACAGTTGGCATTCTGAGTTACGAAATCATCACCGATGCAATATGTCACTGCACAAGACTGTGCCCAGAAGCAGCACCATGAGTTGTGTGTCCAGAACACGTTGCCATCCGGCATCTTCTTTGTGAAGGCTGTGCAGTGCTCAGGTTTCTCCGGACGGTCGCTCTTGGCAGCCTTTGTAGCCGTGCCGTAACCCATTACGAGACCAATCTTGTCGCCTACGCAGTCAAAGAGGTCATACTGCGAGTTGATGAAAATCACGTCAAGGAAGGAGAGGGGAGTATTATCGATACCGAGCTTTGACCCTTCGGGGAGGGTAAGGTCGGCAAAGCTGACGTTCTTACGGGGAGTGGCATCTACCGCGCCCTCATAGATCCCGAGCTGACGGAACAACAGACGGGCGATCTTCTCAATCATAGGCTCGTTGATGCGCTGCTGCACAAGGTCGAGAAGATAATTATAGTTTTCGATAACTGTCTCGCCGCAAACAGAAAGGTATTCAGGTTTTACCTCTACTGAAAGTGCGTCCTGAGGGGTAGCGCCAATCAGGAAGTTTTTCCAAGAGTTGTTACGGGTTGCAAGAATCACCGGTCCGGTCTGTACCTTACCCTGGATATAGCCAGCGTTATACTCGTTTTGGAAGATGCTCACATTGGGATTCTGCGCATAGATTGCATAGTTCCAGTTGTTGTCGATGCACTGTGCGAAACCGCAAGAGTATTCGTCAAGGACGAATTGTGTGGCATCGGTATTTTTGAAATTTGGGGTGTATTTAGCCATTTTGATTTTTCTTTTTATAAAAGCTTACGCTTAGAAATATTGAAATATATATGAATCATCGACTCAGTGGATTTATGGGAGAGTATAAATCCACTCCTTTGAGTCGTGATTTACTCATATGCTGAAATTATTCCATAAACAATTTTACGAGATTCCAGCGACCGTCGATTACATCGGGAATGAAGTCAACCTCGGTAGGGAGCTTGAATTTTGCCCAACGTGATGTAGACCATGCGAATGGGCTACCGTCGATGTACGGACTACCGAACTTCATCCAGAACGAAGTGCGCTGACCGTCCTTAGAAGGCTTCATTGTCAGTCCGGCAAGCACTTCACGAATCTTGGAAGCACTGAAGGTCTTCGCGTCGATGGCGCCGTGAGGCTGATAACGCATAAATTCGGAAGTTCCGTAGTTGTTGTCCCAACGTCCGGCGATAGAGATAGGCTCAAGGCTTGAATTGAATGTGATCAATTCCTTGGCACTCTCGATGTCGAGTACGTTTGGCAGATTACGGTAAAGCTGGAAACGACGTTTCGGTGCTCCGTCGATAGTTTCAAGCTCACGCCAGATACGTTTGTAAACAGGGTCGTTGCAACCTAAGATGTGGCTCTCTGTTGCCATATGGTGATCCCAGTCGAGGAAATTAGGCTCATAGCCTGTAGAATCGGTGACTGTGAGTGTTTTGCCATCGCCTTTGAAAAGTGCGAAACGAGCGTAGCTCATATCGATCATACCGAATTCCTCCTTAAAGGCATCGACTACCATATAGGCGCTCAGATATGTACCTGTGTTGTCCATCTTCAGATAGTCATAGAAGTCTTCTACGCTTGTAGCGAATGCCTCGGCAGCACCGGCACGCCATGTAAGCCAGAGTCCTTCAGTCTTAGGCTCAGTGTAGAAATAGGTTTCGGTAGTTTCATTGAATCCTATACCATGACCGTTGAAACCAAAGTCAGTGTTTGAACCGAACTGACCCGGAGAGAATGAATTCTGTGTAAGGAAGTCTTCTCCTACCACGAAGGTAGTGGCGCAAGTCTGAGCCATAAGGCAGCACCAAGAAGTGTGAGCCCAGATAACATCACCGTTTTCAAGTTTCTTAACGAAACCGGAGCAACGGCCGGGTTTAAGACGAAGATCCTCCTGAAGTTCAATCTTCTCCTCCTCAAGAGTGTGTTCTTCCACATCTTTCTGGAGCTTATTGAGGGCTACGCCGAGTTCTTTACCGGCAGCATCCCAAATATCCATCTGGGCGTTGATGAAATATACGTCGAGGAAGCTTAGAGCGTCGTCGCCGGCATATGTCTTTGAGTCATACGGATCCATATTAGAGAGACGGAGATCGTCAAATTTCACGTCCTTCAGAGGCTCCTTGTCAGCTGCTCCGTGATAGATGCCAAGCATACGATACATAAGTCGGAGAATATTACGAACCTTCTGATCGGCAGCCTGATTCTTCTCTACATAATCGATGAGCCAGTTGTAGTTGGTTACGAGATGTTTGGTCACAATCTCAAGTCCGTTTGGCGGAATCTCTGTGGAATCTGCGCCGGGACCTTCATCGAGCACATACCAGCGCCATGTGTTGTTACGGGTGGCTTTAACCATGGCATTTCCCTGTGATTTACCCAACACGTAACCGGCATTGTAGTCGTTCTGGTGGAGGCTTACTCCTGGGTCTTGAGCATAGGCAGCGTAGTTCCAGTTGTTGTCAATACACTGGGCATAGCCGCGTGTGAATTCGTTAAGTACAAATTCCTTTACGTCGGTGTTTAAAAATTGTTTTGCTTTCATTTTTTATAAAGTTTTTAATGAATATCCCTTGCCGTTTTACTTGCGGTGTAGGGAGAGAGATTTATTTTGTATTGTCGGATTGTGAAGCCGAATCAGGTTTGTCGGTCTTTTCCGGAGCCTTGATAGCATCCTTCACAGTATTTACAGCTGACTGGGCAGCATCTTTAACAGTGGTGGTGGCAGTCTGGGTTGCATCCTTCACTGTGTCGGCAGCTGTGTGAGCTGCGTCTTTCACTGAATTGGTGGCTGACTCGGCAACATCCTTTGCTTTATTGGCAGCTGTGTTGGCAGCGTCTTTCACTGAATTGGTGGCTGACTGGGCTGCACCTTTCACTGCATTGAGGGCATTGTGAGCGGCAGACTTAGCCTCTGTAGCTACAGCAGCAACTGCGGGCTTATGATCTTTCTCTTCCTTTGCTTTGATTGAAACGCCAATCTTACGGATAATGACGATAGCAGCAGCTATGAGTGTCATCCACATACAGATCTGGAAGGCAACAACTGGATGAGTCTGTGTAGATTCGTGGAATACTTTTGCAATACCGTCGATTACGAACGGGGCAACAACGTTACCGATGGAGTCCATTGAAGCAAACCATGCGAGGGTAAGTGTCAAAGCGATTCTTGAAGAAGCCTGAGAGAGCTTGTTATAGTAGGCAGGCTGAGCAATACCATAGAAGTAAGTGGCAATCAAGATACCGAGACCAACCAGCCAAATACTTGCCGGAGCGGCAACGATTAAGAGGAAGCCAATGAATATTGCAAGGATAACGACTACTGCAACCCAATTCTTAAGAACTCTCAAACACCAGTTAAGAGTATATCCTGATGCCATGATACCGAAGAAAAGGACTGAGGTGAGGTCACCGGCAATTGAGGAATTCTTGAAGAGGAAAGGAATATAAAGGCTGATTGCAGCAATTACAAGAGTGATAAAGAAATAGAATGCGCAATAACGAATCAGCATACCCATATTCACCTGCTCGGAGAATTTGTAATGAACCTTGGGAGTATTGGCTTTCTTTGCATCTGCCTGACGAATCTGGGAAGGATTGGTGATGTATTTGCCGAAACCTTTAGCAAAGATCAGGGGCACGAAAGGAAGAAGGTAGATTAAGAAGGGGAGACGCCAGTTGATTTTTGCGAGATAACCGGTAGCTATCACACAACCCATAAGTACAAGGTTAAGAGTAGCGGAGGTGTAACCATACTGTGCTGAACGCTTTTCTCCACCAAACATATCAGCGATGAAAGCGGTGGAAAGTGGAGACAGGACACCGGCAGCGATACCGATAAGGAAGCTGAGGAGAATCAGCATTGCCATACTCTTCACAAAGAAGAACAGTACACCCATGACTCCAAAGAAGAGACAGGTCCAGAAAGTCAGATTGTTGTTATTAAACTTTGTACCGATCCAGCCACCAAGGAACACGAAGGGAATGGCTGCTAAATTCTGTCCTACTTCAAGCATCTGTGTCTCCAGTGCCGAAGTGCCTGGGAAGATTTGAGTTAACTTGCCCATAATAGGGGAGATGGCAAGGCCGGGGATGGAGGTGCATATGAATATCACATATAGATTAAACACAGCCACCCGCGGCAGGTGGTTATTGCCGAACCAAGATTTATTTGGAAAAAGCTTGGGGTTATGGTTTTTATT
>CAMWIF010000126.1 GCA_947174225.1 uncultured Porphyromonadaceae bacterium
CTACACCAACTCAACGGTGAATATCGAGACTGAAATTGTGGGGGCATCACTCAGCGGTACACTCACTGCAAAGATAATGGATGGAGGGACAGTTGTAGCGGAAAAGTCGATTCCCGTTACAGAAACCGGAAACTATGATATGACCATCCCTGTGAGTAATCCAAAACTATGGAACGCTGAGGAACCGTATCTCTATGACCTGTCGCTTACTCTTACAGGTGAGAACGGCACAGACATCGACGTGCGCGGACATAAGCTTGGCTTCCGACAAGTGGAGATCGGCAATAAGGGTGAAATTCTAATCAATGGGCAACCGTTGCTGATACACGGCGTGAACCGCCACGATTTCAGCGGAGAATACGGACGCACGGTGCCGCGTGAGGAGATGGAGAGAGACGTTATGACGATGAAACGTCTTAACATCAACGCCGTGCGCACAAGTCACTATCCCAATAATCCGTATTTCTACGACCTCTGCGACAAATATGGACTTTATATGATTGCAGAAGCTGATGTAGAGTGTCACGCCAATACCGGACTGTCGAGCGTAGAAGCCTTTAAGCCGGCTATGGTGGAGCGCAATGAGAATCACGTGCTATGGATGCGCAACCATCCAGCTATCATTATCTGGTCGTTCGGCAACGAGTCGGGCAACGGCGCGAACTTCAAGGCTATTTCTACGGCTATCAAGAACCTTGACAAGACACGACTCACACATTACGAGGGTAACAGTGACTATGCCGACGTGTCGAGTACAATGTATGGAAGCGTGGACTGGATGGAGAGCATCGGACGCGATCGCCTTAACCAAACCAATAGCGGTCAGAAGGTGAAGCCTCACCTGCAATGCGAGAATACCCACTCGATGGGCAACTCGATGGGCAACCAGCGTGAATTCTACGATGTGTATGAGAAGTACCCTGCATTGGCGGGTGAATTTATCTGGGACTGGAAAGACCAAGGACTGCAGATGCCCGTGCCGGGAGAGCCTGACAAGACCTATTGGGCATATGGCGGAGACTTCGGCGATAATCCCAACGATGGCAACTTCTGTATCAACGGTGTGGTGTTCCCCGACTGCTCATTCTCGGCAAAGGCATACAACGTTAAGAAGATCTACCAACCGGCAGACTTTGTAATGACAGATAGCCTTAAAGGTGAGTTCGAGATAAAGAACAAGATGGCTTTCCGTAATCTTTCAAATTATAAGGTAAGCTACACAGTGTTGGAGGATGGCATAGAAATCGGCCAGGGTACGGTTGACGACATCGACGTAGCCGGTGGCAAGAAAAAGAGCTTCACACTGGGTAATCTCATACCCACAGATGCAGCAGACGGTGCAGAATACTTCGTGCGTTTCTCCGTAACCAACAACGATGCCACACCGTGGGCAGAGGCGGGATATGAAGTGGCATCCGAGCAGTTCAGACTGCGTGGCGCGTTAAGCAAGGAACCCTATACTTCATCATCCGACGCTAAGATTGAGATAGCCGAAAGCAATCAATATTACACCTTGACCACCCCTGATTTCAAGGCTGTATTCTCAAAAGCCAAAGGTCAGCTCTCCTCCTACTCATTGGGCGATACCGAAATGATCAGCTCAGTGATGAAGCTGAACGCTTACCGTCTGCCTACCGACAACGACGGTCGCCAGAACAATTCTTGGCAAAGTATGGGTCTTCGCAATATGAAGGTGACACCGGGAGTGTGGAAAACAACCGTCAACGACAATGGCAGCGTAACGCTTACGATAGAGAACACTTATACAGGTAACGAACCGACCTCCTTCAAAACGCAGATGTCTTACACCGTGATGCCTGATGGCGTCATAGCAGTCAGCTCCATAATCACCCCTGCCAATAAAAATGTGATCATTCCGCGCTTAGGCTTTACCTTTGATATGCCAAAAGAGTATGAGCAATATACGTGGTATGGCCGCGGACCCTGGGAGAACTACCGTGACCGCAAGGAATCCTGTTTCCCCGGTCTGTATCACAGCACCGTGCCCGACCAATGGACATCATATATACTTCCGCAGGAAACGGGCAACAAAGAGGAGGTGCGTTTCATAGCCTTGACTGACAATAACGATACAGGTATTATGGTTGTGGCTCCCGATCTGATGTCGGCAACCGCTACTCATTGGCGACCTTCCGACAACATCGACAACAAGGGACGCAAGAAGCATCCCTATGAGGCGAAGTTCACAGACAAGACAGTGGTATGCCTTGATGCCGAGATGCGTGGATTGGGCAATGCAAGTTGCGGTCCGGATGTGCTTGATAAATATGAGCTGCGTGCAAACACCACCTCATTCGGCTTTATAATTATGCCCGTAAGCTCAAAACTCACTGATCGTCAACTCGTGGAAATGGCACGTGTAGCTAATCCACAATGTCAGCCGGTGGTCATCAATGCCGATAGAGGTGTGGTAGTACTCTCCACTCCTACTGAAGATGCTACTATCAGCTACAGTTTAGATAAAGGGAAAACCTACCAGCCTTACACCGAACCTATCAATCTTCCGGAAGGTGGATACATTATGGCTTATGCGGAAAAGGATGGTTTGGCAAGGAGCCTCGTCACCGATGCCGAGGTTGGAATGTTTATCGACAAGAGCCGCTGGAGCGTCTATCGTGTAGACAGCAACCAAGGTGGAGGTGAAGATGTCAAAAATGCTATCGACAATAATCCCAATACAATCTGGCACACAAGCTACGGCAATGACCAGACACCATGTCCTCACGAGATAATCATTGATATGCAGGACACCTATGCTGTGACCGGATTCGTGTATGAGGGACGTGCCGATATGAGCAACGGCAGAGTGAAGGAATATGAGGTGTATTTCGGCAACAATCCCGAAGTGTGGGGTGCGCCCGTGGCTACAGGCACTTTCAAGGATGTGGCAGGTGAACAGATAGTGGAATTTGCCTCACCGATCAACGCCCGATATTTCCGACTGATTGCCCGGTCAGAGGTCAATAACAATCCCTGGACGTCCGCTGCTGAATTAGGTATCCTGTCGTTGAAGAAAGTAGACCCGGAAGCTGACTCATCTGAGACGAAGATATTTGAGCCTTCTACTGTTTATTATATCCAGGAGGCACAATCAGGCTTATTCCTGCACAGCGACCCTGACGGCACCGACGGCAAGATTCGTTTAGGTGAACTTGATCTTTCCAATCCCTCGTATCAATTCAATCCCACATTGAAGAGCCACTACACCACCTTTTTCACTTTTCAGACAGGCGACGGATATATGGTGGAGGGTGACAACTATTGGAAAATCGGTCTTGGGAACGATGAACCAGACGCTGCCAATTCAATACAGGTGGAGAGAGCCAACAACGGCTACAATATGCGAGCTATGTGGAAAGGGAGCAATGATTATTTCGGTGTTGACAGCAGAGAAGTCGGTTCATACATTTACACTGACAAGAAGAGTGCCGTGCTGTTCAAGTTTCTCACTGCTGAGGAAGCAGGTATAGAGGCAGTGCTGAGTGATGCGCTCCCCGTCAGCGTCTACGACATTGAAGGGAAAATCGGTGTTAAGGTCGATGGCAAGGCAATCGTATCGGTAAGCAATACGGAAGGCACACTCATCACCAAAGAAACGATAACAGATTCAGGGAGTATACCCGTAGCTCATCCCGGCGTATACATAGTCTCGGTTGCTATTCCGGGCCATCCCACCTCAACCCATAAATTAGCCATTAAGTAAGCTAGAATTTCCCCACTTTTAACACGCCCTTGGTATAGAATCAAGGGCGTGTTAATTTTATATTCGGTTTAATAGACTACGAATCAAACAGTTAGTTAAGAATTGTATTCTATATAACTATATATCAATACCTTACATTTTTGATAACGAATTGTAATAAAATATTGTTGGAACACAGAGGTAGACTATTAGAATACAAGTATTTAGCTAAAGGTAAAAGTGGTGAATGTAACATCGTGTGACGGGCAAAAATTTGCATTCGGACGGTAATATGCCTAATTTTGCAACCGTATAATCAGCCCAAAAATTCAATCTTTGCAGTCCACTAAAAAACCATTTGCAATCGATGAAAAAGACAATCGCTTCCATATTGACCATTGCTCTGATGCTCTCTGCCTGTAGCGACCGGAGTAGCCGCGAAACACTTCGGCAAGCCGACCGACTGATAAGTGTTGCACCCGACTCTGCCCTTGTGATACTTGAGAGCCTCGACACTCATAAGGGGGATCAGGAGACACAAGCGTGGCATGCCCTGTTGCTTGCAAAGGCTAACGAAAAAGCCTTGAAACGTTTTCATAACGATTCGTTGACATCCTTAGCCGCAGACTACTTCCGAGGCCGTGGCGACAGTCTCGAAATACAGTCGCTCTATTATAATGGCGTTATCCACGGTTATAACAAGGACTATGGCACCGCTCTGATTTCGCTAATCGAAGCGGCAAAGAAAGCCAATGCTGCCGGTGACGATTTCTATTGCGCTATGGCATATCGTGAGCAAGCCGACATCTATCGCTCATTATTGGTGGAATCGAAACATCTCGAATATGCCGACTCGGCACACCGCTACTTTAACCGTGCTGCCAAACCTGTACACGCTATCGGAGAAGAACTCTCACTCGCTGAGGCTCTGATTTCACTAAACCGGGTTGACAGTGCTCTCAAAGTGCTTGCTTCGATACGTAAAAATCCAGAAATGAAGGATGCCCCGGCTTTCAATGCCTCATATCACCGTGCTATGGCAAATGCCCGACTAAGCCGAAAAGAATATCAGGAGGCGATAAACCATCTTGACTCGGTGGAAATCTTTGCCAACGAACTGACATCGGTAGAATGGTCGAAGAAAGCACGCATATACTGCAACTTAGCCGACTATCCCTCAGCCGAAGAGGCACTTGAAGAAGCCAGAGTGTTCATCTTCGAACCTGTTGACAGTGCCCAGCTCAATCTCAGTGAAGCTACTCTTGCAGCTGCGATTCACGATTACCACACCGCCTACGAGGCTTTCAAGCGATATTATGACAGTTATGTCGATTCACATACCCCTCTCCTCACCCATCCTTATACCTCAATCGTCAGCGATTACTATAAGGAGCAGTCAGAACGCCGTAATGAAGAACTCGGCAGCACGCGCCATATGATGTGGCTGATTGTGGCAGTTGCTATTCTGCTTATAGCCTTGATCATCGCCGTCATAGCCTTCTATCGCCGTCGTCTCAAAGAAAAAGCTTATCAGAGCGAAACCCTTGTCTCCGACATCGACCGTCTGCAAAAGATTATTGACCGCCATAATGCCGAAGCCAAGGAACTACGCGATAAGACCGCTAAGAAAAAGGACTCGTCGCATCACTATGTTCTCATCAATTCGCTATGTGAACTGTCGAGCTGCGTACCTGACACAAGCGACGGCTACGCGATACTCGGGAAGAATGTGACCCGTCTAATTTCGTCGCTACAAAACAATGAAACCATAACAGACATCGAAAATTTTGTCAATGACTATTTTGACAATATTATGTCACGTTTCCGACAGCAATATCCTGATATGACCGAGCGCAACTATCGTTTCGTCATGCTCTCGTTTGCCGATTTCTCAATTCAGTCGATAACGACAATACTCGGTCTGAAGTCACCCGGAGCAGCCCGCACAATGCGTCACCGAATTAAGAAACACATTGAAGAGCATCCGTCGCCCGACAGCGAACTGTTCCTCTCAATGCTTTAATCATTTGGAAATCATTTGAATCACCTTTAATCCATATTACTACATATAAACCCCAAAATTACTAAAAGCCGAATCTTATGAAATATCTTAAAAATCTTCCCACCTCTCTCCTGCTTGTAGTTGTTATGGTGGCTACCACCTTATCGACATATGCTTTAGTAAGCAACCCCACACGTCATCATATAAGTCCTGAGGAGGAGTTCAGCAATTACGTCGAGGAGCTTCGGCAAAATGATGTCTATATCACTTTACCCGAAGGCTATACCCCTATAAGCGTAAGGGGCAACGCTGACGTGAGAGGCTCAATCGGCTATGGCAGCAAGACCAACATTGACTGTAATCCTCCCCGGATAGGTGCAATCCTTGAAGATGACAGCTGCCACGTGGCTATCTGCTTGCCTGAACTGCTTCCCATAACCGGCACTTGGTCTATCCTTGGAGGCAACGGTGTCGAAGCAGACCTGCGAATGGCACACGACGATATGCACCTTGACGTGCGTCCTTTAGTAAAAATCATAGCAGAGGAAGATATGTCGCAGTATGCCAACGCCGACACTGTTGCCATCTATGAGTTTGAGAGATTTAACCGCCCGTTTTTGGAACATTATCCTACGGGAGTAGGCATCTATCTGAGGAAAAAGAACCATCCTTCAATTCAGCTCAGACTTATGCTGGATTATAACTCAATGAAAGACAAGGAGAAATATATCCGTGAGACTCTTGATAATATTCATTTCGGAGATAATCCCTCTGAGACCTATGTGGAACTTGAAAAACAAGTCGGCACGAAATCCGATTTTAACTTTCCTACGAAGTATAGGTTTTTTACGGGAATCCTGCCCGACATCAACGATGAAACACTTGAAGAGATTAACCGTGTCAGGGCGTGGTGTGAGGCGCACGGTATGAAGCAGCTCCCGCAATTGGATGATGAGACAATCGATGCGTTGAACCGATACAAGGCATCACGCATCCGGTCGAGAGCAGAGGCAGACTCGATACTGAATGTAAATACTTCGGAGGAGAAAAGGATTCTGAAACCTTATATGTGTGACACTGAGGCTCATTTCCCGGGGAAAGATGTCTTAGATGGACGCACGAAATATTGGGATTGGCTTGGGGCAAATCTCCGCTACCCCAAAGGGGCAAAAAGTAAAGGTATCGGAGGCTATGTTTACGTAGACTTTGTGGTTTGCGAGGATGGCACTATCAAGGATGTTGCCATAAGTGATATGAGCGGTAAAAAGGATGCTTCTTTGAAGCAGGAGGCTATTCGGCTGGTTAAAGCTATGCCTCGCTGGGTACCGGCTACGTATAAAGGGAAACCGGTGAGCAGCTATGAATCCTGCATTGTAAAGTTTGATAATGATAATGCCACCGAGAAAAAAGCCACACCCGTCAATGGTAAAACCAATGATGAGCGCGTATATGATATGAAAGGGATACCTGTGGCACCCAAATTCAAAGGCAACGGAGGAGGAATTGCGGAATGGATTCAGGAACATATACAGTATCCTGCCACGGCTGCCAAATCCAAGATAGAGGGTCGGGTTATTGTTGAGTTTATTATTGATAAGGATGGCTCAGTCACACAGCCCAAGATTCTAAGAGGCATTAACGATGCTCTTAACAATGAGGCACTCCGCGTCATAAAGAGTTTACC
>CAMWIF010000127.1 GCA_947174225.1 uncultured Porphyromonadaceae bacterium
TATATAAGGGGGATTATACTCAGGCTCGCAACAGTACTATCCAAAAGATGCTCCGTATGGTTGGATTTGGTGATAACATTGGTTCTGGATTTAGGAAAATTATAAACGCATGGAAAACTATCGGATATTCACTTCCTGATATTCATGAAGAGAATGAAGTGAATGAGGTTTGGCTTACGTTACCTCTTTTAAACAGAGGAAAAAGTATAGACAGAAGCGAAAGTTTAAATTCAACTGTAAATTCAACTGTAAATTCAACTGTAAATTCAACTGTAAATTCAGAACAAGTTAAATTGACATCATTGCAGGAGACTATTCTTAATTTGATGATGAATAAGCCGGAAATTACTATAGAAGAAATTGCCGAACGTATAGGTAAAGATAGAAATGCAGTCAACTATCAGTTGAAAAAACTGAAGACATGTATTAAAATTGAAAGAGTTGGATCTGATAAGAAGGGTCATTGGAATATTGATTTACAGTGAAATTTTCAAGATAAATAATTGTGGAGTTGGGAAGAGGTAGATAAGTATATTGTCAAATTTATATAAAAGATGAGAATCTTATATCGGCAGAATTTTTTCTTTAGAGGAAAATGATTGAATGATTTATCTTTAAGATTTGGTTTTATAGGTATTGATTAAGTTTGGTGCGAAAGAGTAGTTTGATAGAAAATTGAGGAAACATATTAGGAAGAGGATAATTTTTCATTTTGTTGGGTGAGATGAACCTCTTGGCAAAGTTAATTGAGCCGTAGAACAAAGGATGTGTTGGGTTTTTATTGTAATTTTGCAGCGTAAATCAAATGTTAAAACAAACTATAGAAACTATGTCAACAGACGATATATTTGCAAAAGACCTTAGCGGCGCAATGGTGTCACCCAACGAACCGGGATATGATGTCCTCATAGATGATATTTTCAAGACAATGGAGACTGCTCAGGAACTTTCCAATGTCAGTGTGCGCGATCAGAAAAAAGTACACGAGTTGATGGAGGTTATACTTGGTAAACCTCTTCCTGAGAGCACGACCTTATTGCCTCCGTTCTACATAGATTATGGCAAACCGGTCACAATCGGTAAAGACTGCTTTATACAGCAGTGCTGCACTTTCTTTGGCAGAGGTGGCATAACAATCGGCGACGGGGTGTTTATCGGACCTAAATGTAACCTAATTACCATAAACCACGATGTCAATCCCGACAACCGTAGTGCTACGTATGGCCGTCCGATAGTGATTGAGGATAAGGTTTGGCTCGGTATCAATGTGACGGTACTTCAGGGTGTGAGGATCGGATATGGCTCGATAGTGGGTGCTCAAAGCGTAGTGACCCGTGATGTTCCACCTATGACAATCGTAGCCGGCAATCCTGCTAAGATAATTAAGAAGATTGAGCTATGAACAAGGGGAGTGAGTTTAGTCGAAGAGGTTTTCTGAAGACTATGGCAGCCGTAGGTGCTGCACTTACCCTAAACCCGACTATCAATAAGGTGAGTGCTGCCAATACAGTCTTAAATGGAAGCAACGATAGTGTAGTCAAGAAAGATGGTATGGAATACCGTGTCCTCGGCTCCGGGAAGGCAGCTATGGAGGTATCAGCGCTCGGACTTGGTTGTATGGGAATGAACTACAACCGTTCACAGTCACCTGACAAGAAGGAGTGTATAAGGATTATCCACGAGGCTGTTGACCGTGGAGTCACACTTTTTGATACTGCCATAATTTACGGTCCGTTGCGTAACGAGCTTTTGGCAGGAGAAGCACTCGCTCCCTATAAGGGTCGGGTGAATCTGACCACAAAATTCGGTCACGAAGTTATTGACGGAAAAGGAACCGGACGGCAAGACAGCAGTCGTGCCACAGTGCGACGCTATTGTGAGGAGTCGCTCAAACGACTCCGGTTAGACACCATTCCCTTATTCTATCAACACCGCTTTGACCCTAATACGCCAGTAGAGGAGGTGGCGGAGACAATGAACGAACTTATCCGGGAGGGTAAGATTCAGCGTTGGGGAATGTGTGAGGTGAGTGCCGACACAATCCGGAAGGCTCACGCCATCTGTCCGTTGACAGCCATACAAAGTGAGTATCATCTTATGCACAGGCTTGTGGAAGAAAACGGAGTGCTTGACACGTGTAAGGAATTAGGAATAGGGTTTGTGCCCTACAGTCCCTTGAACCGAGGCTTCTTAGGGGGATGTATAAACGAATATACAGTGTTTGATGTAAATAATGACAATCGACACACGCTGCCACGTTTTCAGCCGGAAGCTATGCGTGCCAATACACGTATCGTCAACGAGCTCCAGAATTTCGGTCGTACACGAGGCATGACCTCCTCGCAGGTGGCTCTTGGTTGGCTGTTGCATAAGGCACCGTGGATTGTTCCCATACCGGGTACCACCAAAGAATCCCATCTTCTTGAAAATCTGCATACTTTAGCCTTCAACGTCACCGACAGTGATTGGGAAGCCCTGGAAATGGCTGTGGCTAAGATTCCGGTGGTAGGGGATCGGTATAATGCCGAGCAGCAGAAGCAAGTAGGTTATTAATAACATAAGATTGAAAGAGACAATATTATCAATAAACATTAAAGCTTATATGAAAAAGATCGTTTTTTTACTCTCATTTCTATGTCTTGCCATCGGCGTGCAGGCAAAGACGCTTATCGTATATTACAGCTACACTAATAATGTGGAGACAATCGTAAAGGAGTTGTCTTCGCAGATAGAGGCTGACGTGGTTGAGATCCAACCTGCCGTGAAAGGCTTGGACTATGCAGCCAACAACTATGCTATCGGTAGCGAACAGATTGCTGCCATACGTAATAATCCCGATAACGCTGCCTCATATCCGGAGATTGACCCTGTAGATGTAACTCTCGCGGACTATGATTGTGTTATTATCGGCGCACCGCTTTGGTGGAGCAATATGGCAGCCCCTTTGCAGTCATTCCTTTTTCAGACAGGTAAGGAGATGGCAGGGAAGAAAATCGGACTTATCGTGTCGAGTGCAAGTAGTGGAATAAGCGGGGTAGAGGCGGATGCCAAACGTCTTATTCCGGAGGGTGACTTCCTTACACCCTCCTTGTGGATCCGCAGTTCACAGACCTCAAACGCAAAGTCAATGTTGGAAGATTGGCTGAAGGCTATTGACTATAATAATTTAGTTTCGGGGGTTGAGACAATTTCAATGGAGATAAATCAGGGTTACACCGTATATTCGATGTCAGGTGTGAAACTCCTCTTAAATGTGGCATCAATTGACGGTTTGGAGAAAGGTATGTATATTATAAATGGTAAGAAAACCGTTATAAGGTAAAAACGGTATCTTTATGGAAAAACTCGATGTATTCGATTGTTCTAATATATTTATAGCCAGTTACTTTACTGATGATAGGGGATGTGCTCACTGCAACCGTGAGCACACCCTTATTTATATACATTCAGGGGAGTTGGAAATAACTGATAAAGGCAGAAAGACTATACTTCACCCCGGTGACTGTGCGTTTATGCGTAGGGACAATCAAATGTGGCTGCAGAAGCGTGTCAAAGACGGTAAGCCTTACCGTTCAATAGTGATGAAATTCTCACGGGAATATTTGAAAGAGTTTTATCAGACACTGAATAGACGGGAAATACCTGCCGAGGCAAAAAGAGAAAGATCGAGCCTCGTGAAGTTCCCGTCTAACCGTCTTGATGTGAGGAGCCTGTTTGAATCTATGCTTCCATATTTCGATGCTACTTCTAAGCCTGATGACTACGTTCTGAAATTGAAGATGATGGAGGGTATGTATGCTATCTTAAAGACGGATGAGAGTCTATATGCTTCCCTGTTCGATTTTGTGGAGCCTTGGAAGATGGACATAGTGGATTTTATGGAACAGAATTATATGAATGATCTTTCTATGGAGGAGATGGCATATTACACAGGGCGCAGTCTTGCCACATTTAAACGTGATTTCAAGAAGATAAGTGAGCTGACACCCCAGAAATGGCTAATCCGTCGTAGGCTTGAGGCAGCACGCGATTTGATTCGGAAAGGTGGACGTAAGGTTTCGGAAATATGCTTTGATGTCGGCTTTAAGAATCTTTCTCATTTCTCAAAATTATATAAAGAGACTTACGGAATGGCGCCTACTTATTCTTAAAGAGGCTGTTATGATTAGGGAGAGGTGAAGACGAGCTGGTTTCATTTATAAAATTGTTGAGACTGTGGGATTATGTGAAAAATTTAGCTTAAATTTGCGGTGGGATTGTCTTTGATGATCTTGAAAGTGATTTGGAGGAAGATTTATCCATATTGTTTTTAAGATGGTCGAGTTGGGCAAATTCGATTACTATAACTTACCTTATAACTTTAAATCATGAAAAGATTTTACTATGCAGGTCTTCTTCTCTCGATATTGCCTTTAAGCGCTTACGCTTGGGATGCCCCCACGATGGGATGGAGTTCCTGGAATTCATTCGGCCACCGCATTGATGAGGATATAATACGCTCTCAGGCAGATGCAATGGTCAAGACCGGACTTCTTGATGCCGGTTACAAGTATGTCAACATCGACGACGGTGCCTGGTGCGGACGTGATGAGGAGGGACATCTGAGAATCCACCCCCAACGCTTCCCTAACGGGTTGAAGGATCTTGTAGCTTATATGCATTCGCTCGGCCTGAAAGCCGGCTGTTACTCTGATGCTGGACATAACACGTGTGCCTCCTATTACGGTGGAGACAACGACGGTATTGGTACCGGACTTTATGAGCACGACATTGAGGATGCGCAGTTCTTTTTCAATGAACTCGGCTTTGATTTTATCAAGGTGGATTTCTGCGGTGGCGATGCTCCCCAGAATTCCGAACGTCTCGAACTCGACGAGAAGGATAGGTATACGGCTATTTCGGAAGCAATAAAAGCCACCGGGAGAGACGATGTGCGCTACAACGTGTGTCGCTGGGCTTATCCGGGCACTTGGGTGGAGGATGTTGCCACATCTTGGCGAATGTCGCAGGACATCAATGCAAGCTGGGAATCGGTGAAGGATATAATTCATCAGAACCTCTATCTTTCAGCATATGCCACAAAGGGTCGCTTCAACGATATGGATATGCTTGAGGTAGGACGCGGTATGACTGCCGAAGAGGACAAGACACACTTCGGAATGTGGTGTATGATGAGTTCTCCGTTGCTTATAGGTTGTGATCTTCGTTCAATAGACAAAGCTACCCTTGAACTGCTTACAAATAAGGAATTGATAGCTCTTAACCAGGATCCGCTTGCTTTGCAAGCCATAGTGGCTAAGAAGGAGAAGGGTGGGTATGTGCTTGTGAAGGATGTGGATGAACTGCGCTCCACTTCAAGAGCTGTGGCTTTCTACAATCCTACAGATGCTCCCCTCGAAATGTCGATAGCCTTCTATGACATTGATTTGGGAGAGAATGTGGCTATGCGTGATCTGTTTGAGAAGAAGGATTTGGGTAGCTACAACGGCAGTTTTTCTGTGACTGTCCCTGCTCACGGCACTCGCATCTACCGTGCCACAGCCGACCGTAGAATCGAGCGTCGGGTATATGAGGCTGAAACCGCGTGGATTGATACTTATCAGGAGATTGACAATAACCAGGTGGTGAAGTCGGGCATATATGAGGATCGCGACAACTGTTCGGGTGGTGCCAAGGCTTCCTGGCTCGGATCACGTGCCGACAATTCTCTCTCCTGGCGCGACGTGTGGTCAGACGAAGGTGGAGAGTATGAGATGACCCTCTATTTCATCACCGGTGAAAATCGTAAGATGACCTTGGATATAAACGGTGAGACGATAGACGTGCTCACTGTCAATTCAGGAGGCTGGGACACCGTCGGCTCAACAACCCTTAAAGTTAATCTTCAGAAAGGGGAGAACACTATCACTCTCTCCAACGCTTCCGACTGGATGCCTGACATTGACTGTATGACACTCGTGAAGGAGGGTGATTTTGACCTTCTGCGCCACCGTCATCAGACAGCCTTGAACTCAGTGCTGAAGGTTGATATAGCTAATCTCCCTGATGGTATGCGAGAAAATTACCACAGTCAGATCCAGCAGCTTTCAGAACCGGAGGATTCACGTGAGGGTTACGAATCCTCAACAGCAGCTCTGAATAAGCTTGAGATAGAAATGACCGAGGCTTTGCGTATATATGCCGATTATCAGGCTACGTATGTAAAGGCTGAGGATAACATTGCTGCCTCTGCACCGTCGGAAGCTCTGGATGACTTAGTAAATTTCCTTGAAAGTGTAAACGGGAAGGTGAATGAAACTCTCAAGGCTTCTGATTTCAACGTATATCGTGAGGATATAGAGAAGGAGCTTAGGAAATATCTCCTTGATGAGAGAGCCGTGGTGAAAGAGGGGGAGAGCTGGGATCTGACAGCCTTGATTAACAATCCCTCTTTCTACACCGATTCTTTCGGCTGGGACGAGCAGCCTGTATGGGGTAGCCACGTGGCTGAGTTCTGGAACAGATCGTTCAGCACATTCCAGACCGTGAGCGGATTGAGAAACGGTAATTATGTAGTGACGGTGCAGGCTCTTTATCGCCTTGCCGGAAATGATGGCGGTGATAAGTATAAGAAGGGTACGGAGGTGATTCCGGCACGTTTCATTGCGAACGATGAAGAGATACCCGTAGCTTCTCTTTACACTCATCCGCTTTCCGAAACTCCTGAATTGGAGGCAATGTTGAGTGGGACGCACGTGTTGAGAGGATATGTAAATTCAATGTACGGTGCTGAACAGGCATTTAATCACGGGCTATATGTTAACGAATTACCCGTGGAGGTCAAAGAGGGCACACTGCGTATCGGGCTGAAGTGTGACACTGCCGAGGGTGACTGCTGGTGCTGCTTCGACAACTTCGCGCTTCGTTACTACGGTACCTCTGACACAGCTGTTGATGAAATCAGCGTAGAGAAGAACGGTAAATATGATGTCTACACTGTGACGGGTATATGTGTAGGTAAAAATATGGATAAATCTGCCATATCCCAACTGCCGGAAGGACTCTACATAATAAATGGTCAGAAAGTAATGATTGCTCATAAATAATTTTTAATGCCATCAGGAATGAAGAAAACGAGTATTTTTGTGGGGCTCTTAGGACTGCTGTCTTTGGCTTCTTGCGGAAGCAAAAGCGGACACCAAGATGTGCCAGTCTATGATTTGGATGCCGCGACAAAAGCTCCGAGAATGGAGAAGTTGAAAGTCGGTGATGTCAGATTCACGGCTCTGGATACGGTCTCTAACGCAATGTTTGGAGAGCGT
>CAMWIF010000128.1 GCA_947174225.1 uncultured Porphyromonadaceae bacterium
GTTACAAAGGTGAAGACAGACGTTGGGGTGGCGGCACATATCCCAACCTGCTCGACGCCCACTCACCTTTCCAGATCGACGGCAACTTCGGCGGCACAGCCGGAGTGGCGGAGATGCTCATTCAGTCAACCGCCGAACCTGAGCAATCGGTTATTACCCTTCTTCCTGCCCTGCCCGAAGAATGGGCTGACGGCTCCTTCAAAGGACTAAAGGCACGTGGTGGCTACGAGATTGACGCCGATTGGAAAGATGGCAAAGTAGCATCCTTCACCATCACTGCCCCCGACAGTCCCACACTCCTCGACCGCTTCCCCACCGGATCACGCAATACCCTCGTGACAGTTCTAGTTAACGGCACCTCCATCCCCCTCATCCTAAAGTCTGGAGAAACTCGTACCCTCTCCCTAAACCCTCCAACTGCTAACTAAACATTGCTAACTACTAACTAAGTCACCCGTGCGCGACACCCTCAGCCATCTTCGTTTCTCCCTGCGCCCCCTCTACGGCGACAGGGAGACCGAAGCCATAATAAGAATAATCTTCCACCACTTAAAGGGATGGAACCTCACCGATATGCTCATACATGAGCCGGAGCCCCTTTCCCCCTTCATCAAATCGGAAATTGACAAAATACTCCAACGCCTCCTCCGTTACGAACCGATACAATACATCACGGGTGAGGCACGGTTTCACGGACTGGAGCTGCTCGTCACTCCCGACGTGCTCATTCCGCGTCCCGAAACCGCCGAGTTAGTAGACATAATAGCCGATGATGCTAAAGACCTTACCGACCTCAAAGTGCTTGACATCGCCACAGGCTCAGGGTGCATAGCCATTGCCTTGGCGCGAACCCTACGTTTCCCGCAGGTCACAGCTCTCGACATCTCCCCAGCAGCCATAAAGGTAGCCCAAGAGAATGCACATACACTAAAAACCGACATCAGTTTCATCTGTGCCGACATCTTCAGCTGGACCAGCAACGACCAATTCGATATAATCGTCAGCAATCCCCCCTATATCGACGAGTCAGAGAAGGTTTCAATGGAGAAAAACGTACTCGACTACGAACCACACTCTGCCCTCTTCGTACCCGACGACAATCCTCTCCGCTTCTACAAACGTATCGCCACTCTTGCCCAACACATCCTCACAAAAGGTGGACGTCTGTACTTTGAAATCAATCCGCGACACGCCTCCGAGCTTTCAAAGCTCCTGAAAGCCCAAGGCTATGTTGATGTGGAAATCATTAAAGACTCCTTCGGCAAGGATCGCTTCATACGTGCTACCCATTCCTAACCACTCCAAACAGTTAAAAGCCTATGCCCTCCAATACCCCTGTCACTCCGGAAGCTGCAAAAATCCGAATGGCTGATCTCTGCGCACGCTCCGAACAGTGCGAAGCAGACATCCGCCAAAAACTATATCGCCTCGGACTCACCTCCTCGCAGGTGCAGCAGATTGTGACTGAGCTAATCGACGAGAAATTCATCGACAACGCCCGATTCGCACGTAGCTTCGCACGAGACAAATGCCGCTTCTCCTGCTGGGGACGGCATAAAATACGTCTTGCCCTCGCTGCCAAACGACTTACACCGCAAGACATAGCCCAAGGTCTACACGCCATCGAGGAAGCCGATTACCTCAACGCTCTCAAACGCACCACCATGGCGAAAGCCCGGTCGCTCGACCTCAACGGTCCTGATGCCCGCGAAGAGCGTATGAAACTCTTCCGCCATCTCATCTCACGCGGCTTCGAGAGCGAAATCGCCTCAAAAGCCGTCAAAGCCGCCTGCAATCCCCAACCCCCTAAACCATAAACCACCCTAAACTCTAAACTCTAAATCCTACACACTGAATCTTAAACCATGCTCTCCGATCTCCTCAATATCCTCTTCCCTCGCAAATGCCACATCTGCGACTCCTCCCTCGCCCCTCACGAGCGGTTTGCCTGTTCGCACTGCCTCGCCGACCTCCCCCGCTCCGGCTTCCACCGCCGCAAACTAAACCCTATGGAGGAACGCTTCGCCGGTATATTCCCCTTTGAAAGAGCTACCGGACATTTCCTCTATAATCGTGACGCTCCAATCTCTACCCTAATCCAGGATATGAAATACCGTCACTTCCCATCCATAGGCAATATGCTTGGAGAGATAGCCGGTAAGGAACTCTTCTCCACAGGCTTCTTCTCTGATGCAGACCTCATCGTTCCCGTGCCTATGCACCGTTGGAAGCAGATACGACGCGGCTATAATCAGGTCCACCACATAGCTGAAGGCCTAAATCAAGCCACAGGTATCCCGGTAAGTCTGACACTCAAAGCCGTACGCTCCCACCGTACACAGACTGCCCTGAGCCGTGAACAGCGTCTCGCCAACACCGCCGGGCTCTTTAAAGTGGAAAATCCCGATGAGATTGCCGGGCGACATATCCTCCTCATCGACGACGTGTGCACCACAGGCTCCACACTCATATCATCTGCTGAAACAATCTGGCAAGCCCGTCCCCGCGCTTTATCCCTATTCACACTTGCCGTAACCTTCTAAGCCCCGTTAACATTATTTTAACACCTTTAATCCACTTTTTCGCCCCTTTCTTTGTTCTAAAAAATGAAGTTGTTGATAGTTTATCGTAAATTTTAAACAACTTCATTTGGATATTTTTGGAGATAAATGTAACTTTGCATTTTAGGAATTTTCGTGTTTTTTCGTGGGATAACAACCCCGCCGCAGATTTCACGCCGATTCTCTCCTGTATGTGATGTATAATATACTCTCAACAATTGTTTTATTATGAAAAAACCGGAAAGAATTCTTGCCGAGAAGCTCTTGCAGATCAGCGCAATAAAGTTGCAGCCACAAAACCCGTTTGTATGGGGCTCAGGCTGGAACTCGCCTATCTATAACGACAACCGTCGCATTCTCTCATACCCCGACATCCGAAACTATGTCAAGGTAGAGTTCGCACGTGTGATTCTGGAGAATTTCCCGGAAATAGAAGCTCTAGCGGGCGTCGCCACCGGTGCGATAGCATTCGGTGCGATAGTAGCCGACATT
This sequence comes from uncultured Porphyromonadaceae bacterium, assembly GCA_947174225.1. Lineage (GTDB taxonomy): Bacteria > Bacteroidota > Bacteroidia > Bacteroidales > Muribaculaceae > Lepagella. The sequence continues at coordinate 3,054 of CAMWIF010000128.1, forward strand.
CTCGGCATCCCTTACGTGTATGTACGTTCCACCCCCAAAGACCACGGCCTTGAGAACCTTATCGAAGGCAATCTTAAACCGGGCACTAAGGTGGTGGTGCTCGAAGACCTCGTATCTACAGGAGGTAATTCCCTGAAAGCCGTGGAGGTGATACGCACCTACGGATGTGAGGTCATCGGTATGACGTGCCTCTTCAACTATCAATTCCCGATGGCTGTGAAACGTTTCCGTGAGGCTGACGTGACCCTTGTCCCTCTGTGCAACTACTCAACTATGATAGAGGTAGCTGAGGAAACCAACTACATCAGCCAATCGGAAGCCGATGCACTGCGTGAATGGCGCGAAGATCCCGCCGATTGGACTCCCCACAATAATATATAATTTAAAAATGTCTACATACAAAAGCGAAAAGGTAGAGCTCTCTGCCTCTGCAGAGAGTGTCTACGCCAAACTATCGAATCTTGAGAACCTGCGTTCTCTTCTTGCCAACGTTCCGGCAGAGAGTGTGCCAGACGACAAGAGAGAGATGTTCGACAGCATTCAGATTACCCCCAACTCAATTTCCGTGCCTGCCGGCCCCGTGGGTGATCTCACCTTCAGAGTGGTTGAGAAAATTGACCCCTCACGTATAAAGCTTGAGGCGGAAAATTCTCCCATCCCCCTTTCATTGGAGATGAACATCAAGCCCATTTCCGACACATCCTGCGATGCTCAGGTTGCCATCGACATAAAGCTACCCCCTATGTTGGCTCCGATGGTGGGAGGTCATATCCAGAAAATGGCAGATCAGTTCGGACAAGTGCTGAAGGCAATCCCATTCGCATGAGGAAATTTCTCCCCCTCATAACCCTCATTGCACTTTCCTTTACGGGATGCGACTCCGTTGACGACGATCGTATCCCTAATCTTGCCGTGAGCGTTAATATCGGAGATTCGGGTCTTTGGAACACCTACGGAGTGGCAGGCTTCGGCGCAAGCCGTAACTTTATACTTACCTCCAACCTCCGGCAGCCGTCAGGCTTCCCCTACAACACCCAGAGTGCCACGGGATTCGGAGGCATACTGCTGATTAACGGTATGGATCCCTTCACCGCCACTACTGATGTCCCTCTTGCCTACGATTTGGCGTGTCCCGTAGAATGTAAGCCGGATGTCAGGGTGCAGATTGAAGGTGATCTATATGAAGCTGTCTGTCCGGTATGCCATTCGCACTACGATGTTACAATGTCCGGAGGATCGCCTATATCGGGACCCGCTGCCAAACAAAAATTTGGTCTTCGCCGCTATCAGTGTCTTCCAACCACTCTCGGCGGCTATATTATTACTAACTGACGTCTCTTAACCTTTTCTTACCGAGACATCATAACATTTCTGCAATCCGGCAAATGGACTTGATCGAGAGTCTTTTTTATATGTTATGGCGTGGCATCGCCATTGGTATCCTCATATCGGCTCCCATGGGCCCTGTGGGGTTCCTATGTATACAACGCACTCTCGACAAGGGACGGCTCACAGGACTCTATACAGGTGTCGGTGCGGCTTTGTCTGATCTCTTCTACTGTCTGCTCACCGGATTCGGACTCTCCTTCATAGAAGAGTTTGTGGAGCGGAACCAGAATATCATTCAGCTTGTGGGCAGCGCAGTGCTTATAGGCTTCGGTATATACCTTTTCAGAAAGAATCCGACAAAGACTCTGCGCAAAGCTGCCATCGAGGAGTGCGAGCCAAAGAAAAACATCCTTGGAGGCTTTCTCTTCACCTTTTCTAATCCCCTGATCCTCTTCCTTATAATCGGTCTTTTCGCACGCTTCAACTTCCTCGTGCCCGACATCAAATTCTATCATTACATAATCGGATTTGTCGGGATTGTAGCCGGTGCGCTCGGCTGGTGGTGGCTTGTGACATTCTTGGTTGATAAATTGCGTGGCCATTTCAGTATGAATACTATGCGGCTCATTAACCGTGTCATCGGTATAGTCATACTTCTCTTTGCCATAGTGGGAATAGTGACAAGCATATCCAACCTCGTCTCGGCATGATTCCCCTGCGCCCTACTATAGCTGTTCTGCTCACTACCGTAGTAGCCTGGTGTCGTATCCAGACTTCATTGCGCCACATCCCGTTATTCCTTTTTATCCTTATCACGTTATACACTGATATAGCTTTCGCTGCTGACTATCATAATACTACTAACCTACATTGGAACAAGAGCCGTGGCTATGTCCCCTTCACATACGCCTCACCCGAAGGAATACTCCTAACCAACACCACTGCCCAACCATTGATTGACAGTATAAGCCTCAATCCCCGACAAAATCTCACTTCTGCCTCTTCCAGCCTTCTTTCTTTCAGAATTGACAATCGTCACGCCCATCCTTCACACCGATATGCCTACACCGATACCCACGGTATAACTCACACACGTAAAGATCCGCCTTGGGCTATACTGTTGTCAGATACGAATGGTGGTCGTTGCTGGATTACAGTCAGCAAGACAGAAATAAATGATGACATAATCTCATCATCTTCCGGCACCGTAGTAACCATCTCTATCGCCTCTCCTAAGAATACTGATTCTGTGACTGACGCCCTCCCTCCGGCGGAGAAAAATGTCTCAAGCGCCGGAAACACTACCCTTTCCGAGACAATTTTAGCACAACAGACTTTTAAAGATCACACCCTCCCCTTCGCTGGAGAAACACTTTGGAATATCGAATTATCCGACGGTCATCTACATATAGTTGCGGGAGCAACCCAACCCATCGAAATAGCTGACATCCCTGTCGGCTTATCAACACTCTCCTCATTTGGCTTTGTATCCTCACCTGCAGGAGAAATCTTAATTTCCGACATCACTTATCAACCTATTTCAGTACCCTCACCAACCTATTCCTCAACAGTTCGTCCTATTTCTCCTAACAATTCAAGTTCTCTTAATGACTCCGTTCAAGTCACCGAACAGATACGCCGAATCATCGAAGAGTCTGATGATCCCATCGAAGGTTATTGGGAAATCTTCGACCGTACTCTCGATGAGGCACTTCTTAAGCTTGGGGGTGAATATAAATTAGCGATCGTGAAAAATCACGACCGCTATGACATTATCTATCTTGATGGTGCCCGGGTAAATGGCTCCCGTTGGCAGTCCGGAATGTTGAAAGGAATCCTTACTCCCTCATCCTTTCCGGGACTCCTTAACCTTGAATGGTTTGACTCCGAGGGGAAAAGTCTATTCTATTCAATCACAGCCCAAACAGGTTACAATGGTACACTCACCTTACAATTTCCATACCATTCATCCGTAATTCGTCTTCGAAAAGCACAGTGACTTCACTCAGGAAGACCACAGATAAAACTTATCATTCCCGGAGCCAAAATATTCTCCAGCTCATAGGCATCAAAGTTGACCGATACCTCTCCTGACGAATAAGGAGCAATCTCATATATCTGATATACGAATCGTATGCCGTTTGAAGTAATCTCAAACACATCGGGAATAGGTACCTCATCCAGAGGAACAAGCAAATCCACCTTGTCATCCTTGAGCTGCTTACGTATGAGATTCGAAAGCTCCTCCTCATATCCCGGACGCATCAGATCCGCTACGGAGAGGATCTTGCCATCGCTTACACGATAGTTGACAAACGCTGTCCGATAGCTACCGTGTGCCGCTCCACAAACATAGTTGGCACAATAGTCTTTCCATACGAGCAACCGGGGAGAAACCAGCGACACGGTGAGCGAATTATAAGCGCTGCCGCAAGCATTGACAACATCGGGACTCAAACTGCTGATGACCATAGTCGGATCAAGACGCGGTTCAACCTTGTCGGTGGTCACGAAACTGATTGCTCCAAGCTGTTCCAAAGAGTCACGAAGCTGCGAAAGATCACGGTTGCCTATACGGGTAGGCATAACCCCCTCGCCCGATACCCTCACATATTTGCTGCCGGGTTGCGGAAGTGTGTCGCCCTCCACGACTTCTGCAATTGCATCATATTGATAACTCATAAGCTCCACTTTCGGGAGCGTCTCATCATCTCCACTTTTAGAAGCGCCGTTGTTGCAGGAAGCAAGCACTGCCAGTGCAGCAAAAGCGCCATAAGTCAGCTTTTTCATAATTTTTGTCAAGATTTAATAATCACCATCCTCCGGATGCCCCGCCGCCTCCGGTGCTTCCGCCACCGAAGCCACCGCCAAAGCCACCTCCGCCC
>CAMWIF010000129.1 GCA_947174225.1 uncultured Porphyromonadaceae bacterium
GCTCTTCCCTGCATCTATAGCCTCCATTATTGCCCGCAAGCCGAATATATAATCTGTCTTTTCCATTTTCTCATTTTATTAATCGTCAATCAATCCCAAAAGCACTCTGGCATTCATTCTGGCAGCATCGTTAACCTCAGTTCCCGAAAGCATAGCGGCGAGTTCGCCTATCCTGTCCTCTTTAGAAAGGACTCTCACGTGCGACACCGTACGCTCCTCCTCATCGGTCTTGTATACCTTGAAGTGGTAGTTACCCTTAGCCGCCACCTGTGGCAGATGGGTTATGGCGAGCACTTGCATCTCGTCACCCATAGTGCGCATCATTGCTCCCATCTTGTCGGCAATCTCGCCCGATACTCCCGTATCAACCTCATCAAAGATAACTGTGGGAAGATGCATACACCGAGCCATTATCGATTTGATACTGAGCATCAGTCGGGCTGTCTCACCACCTGACGCCACACGTGCCATAGGCTGCATAGCGTGGTTCTTATTGAAGCTGCATATGAATTCTGCCGTATCCTGCCCATCGGCTGTAAGTTTACCCTGGGTCAGCTCCACCTCAAACCGAAGATTCGGCAGACCCAAAGGCTGTGCCGTCACGAGCAGTGCCTGAGCAAACTCGACGGCTGCCTCACGCCTACGCTCCGTAAGCTCATCCGCCTTTCCTTTTAATATCTTTGCAAGCCGTTTGGCTTCACGCTCCAGTTCCGCCACATTATCGTCGCCGAAATCTATAGCGTTGAGTTTATGTCGCAAATCCTTACGGAGCTTTATCAATCCGTTCTCATCCTCTGTCTTGAAGCGCTTTATAGCATCATAGAGCTGGTTCATTCTCGCCGTCACCTTTGCCAGACGGTTAGGATCCGACCCTACACGGTCGAGATAATCGCTCACCGTCTCCGAAATGTCTTTCAGCTCAATCGAAGCCTCCTCCATACGCCTCATCAGCTCTGCATCGTTGTTCTCATCAAACAGAAGCAGATTCACTTTCCCAAGATAAGAAGCCGCTTCCGAGAGCTGGCTTACGACACCGTTGTCCGACCCGTCGAGCAGGTTATAGCACGCTCCCAAGTCTTCCCTGATCTGGTCAGCGTCGCTGAGCATATCGAATTCCTGCTCTATCTGCTTCAGCTCACCCTCCTTTGGGTTAATCTTATCCAGCTGCTCAAGCTGAAAGGCTATGAACTCCCGGTTCTCCCGGTTCTTCTCGTTGCGCTCCTTGATTTTGCGGATTTTAGCCCTTAAAGTTACATATCTCCCGAAATCAGCCCTGTATTCAGCCAATTGGCTGCCGTTGTCGGAGAAAGCATCTATTATCTGTAAATGGCTCGCGCTTTGCGATAGGAGCAGATTGCTGTTCTGTGAATGTATGTCTACAAGATTGGCAGTCACAGCCGTCAGCACAGGGAGCGTCACGGGAGAATCATTGATGAAGGCTCTCGACCTACCGGTAGCCGAAACCTCCCTACGCACCAATATCTCCACGGGATTCCATTCCAGGCCTTGCTCTTCGAATATCGGTAAAAGTTCCGGATCGGGATGGGTAAAGGTAGCCTCTATCACCGATTTCCGACTCTTATCGGATATGGCTTTAGTCTCCGCACGCTCACCCAACAACAACGAAAGGGCACCGAGCATTATCGATTTTCCGGCGCCCGTCTCTCCCGTTATGATTGTGAAACCCGGCGAAAACGTCAGACTAACGTTATCGATCAAGGCATAATTTTTTATTATAAGTGACTGTAACATCTGTCAATTGTTGTGGAGCCTTTTCACTCCGGTTCTTTATGAAGTCTTCAAGACTTCATTGCTGTTCCGACCCCTTCTTTATCTTTTCAAGCCGATCGGTGTCGGTGGGGTATATGGGCTGCAGCAGTTCGTATACCTCCTCCCTCTCCGTCTGTGGAGCCTTGGAGTAGATATTTACAAGTTCATCAAGCTTGGCGTCTCGAAACATCGAAAGAGCCACCGACATCGGAGCGTTTTTATATACTTCTCCTATGGCTTTTAGCGACTCGGTAATTGATGCCCTACCCTTATCGGGACTGGTGACCATCTCGTCAAGCCCTTTCCGGTAATACTGGTATGCCATATCCCTTATCATCGCTGTGTTGCTGTCGGTAAACGAGCTTAACACTGCGCTGCGGTTTTTCGTGTCTTCAAACGCTCTCCATCCTATCTCGCCGCTCGACTGTGCCATCTGCACCACTGCCGATGCCTTGTCGAAATACGGCTGACCTCCTTTGGGCGAGAAACTGTCGAAATCAAGCGCCAACATCAGATAGGCGTAGAAATCAAGTATTCCCGTAAGGTTACTGTCCCAGTTATTGTCATTCCGTATAAGCTGATCACCTTCACGGTAATCAAACTCCACCTTCGTATCTTTGAAATTAAGCAGAGTCGTGGTGTAGGTGCTGTTGTATACCGGGCGTGAGAGCTGCACCTGTATGTCTCCCTTCACCTTATCGTCAGTATATTCCTTCACAGTCAGAAAGAAGCGACATTCAATCTTCTCATTGGGCATAAACTGGGTATTTGTCCATTTATTGTCGTTGAAATACTCCGATATACTTTGTTGAAGATTGTCAAACACTCCCTTATAGGTGCCTTCAATCGAACTTGAATTGACCTCTACCTGACATTGAAGCTCCTGCGCTGAAGCATTTTCTGCCGCATAAAGCGCTACTCCCACGCAAAGAAGCCTAAAAAAGTTCTTAAGTTTTCCCATTTTCATCCTTGTTCCCGGTGATGGTGTCGATTATGTCGGCTGCCACCTCCCTCTTTGTCTTAGCCGGAAATGAGTGAGTCTCACCCTTACGGCTCACTATTGTCACCTTATTGGTGTCCTTCATAAATCCTGCTTCCGGATCGCGCAGCGAATTGAGCACAATCCAGTCAAGATTTTTCTTCTCAAGCTTATGCATAGCGTTGGAAAGCTCATGATCGGTCTCCAAGGCGAAGCCCACAAGCGTCTGTCCCTGCTTGCTCTCCCCGAGCGTGGCAGCAATGTCGGGATTTCTCACCAACTGAAGCTCCATGGTAGATGCTCCCTCCCTCTTGATCTTAGTGTCTGAAATCGTGGCAGGGGCATAATCCGCCACCGCAGCTGCCAACACTACAATATCCGCATCAGCATATCTTTGCGTGACAGCATTATACATCTCCACTGCTGAAGTCACATCTACACGTTCCTTCACACCGTCGGGAGTGGGCAAACCTACCGGTCCTGCCACAAGGGTCACATCCGCACCTCTCGCAGCAGCCTCGGCAGCTATGGCAAAGCCCATCTTACCGCTCGAATAGTTACCGATAAACCTCACCGGATCGATATTTTCATACGTCGGTCCGGCAGTCACCATGACCCTCTTGCCGCGCAAGGTCTCGCGTCGCCTGAAATAATCCTCAGCAGCTTTGACGATACCCTCAGGCTCTTCCATACGTCCCTTTCCGGTAAGGCCGCTTGCCAATTCACCTGAAGCCGGTTCGACTATTATCACGCCGTCCTTTCTTAAAGTGGCTACATTACGCTGAGTAGAGGGGTGCGCCCACATATCAAGGTCCATAGCCGGAGCCACCATCACCTGCTCCTTAGCTGAAAGATAGGTAGTGATAAGCATATTATCCGCTATACCGTTAGCCATCTTCCCGATAGTGCTGGCAGTAGCGGGAGCCACAATCATAAGGTCAGCCCACAGACCCAAATCCACGTGGCTATGCCATTCTCCCGTATTGGCAGCGAAAAACTCGCTCACCACAGGCTTCCCGCTCAACGCCGCCAACGTGGCTGGAGTAATAAACTCCTTCCCGTTAGGAGTGATCACCACCTGCACCTCGGCGCCCTTCTTAACAAGAAGGCGTAAGAGATAAGCTGCCTTATAAGCCGCAATCCCTCCCGAGATTCCCAACACAATATGTTTACCTTTCAGCATCAATCAAAATCATTAATTAAAATTTATCTACGCTCTCCAGCATGGCTCCAACGGGTCTGTCGTCAGGGGTAGGTTACTTCCCTCCTCGCTTTTGACGCCGTTCCTGGTCATATTTATACTTCAGCTGTAGCAGCACATCCTTCGTATTCTTCGGAAAATCCCCCTGCATCATCCAGTCATAAAACGATGGTTCCTTCCGAAGCACTTCCTTCACTGTCTTTCCCTTATGCTTACCGAAATTCAAAATCGGCTCGTCATTATCATTAAGCACAAACCTCGCAGCAAGATCCACATTACGCCCCACGTTAGAGAAATCCGCAAGGAAATCCACATCATTCCTAAGCTCATCATAGCGGTCGAGCTGACTCATAAGTACCTCATAAGTAGCCTGCGTGTCGGCAAGTGCCGAATGTGCATCCTCAAGATTAGCCCCGCAATAAAATTTGTAGGCTGCCACAAGCGTGCGCTGCTCCATCTTATGGAAAATATTCTGCACGTCAATAAACCTGCGCCCCGCTATATCAAAGTTAAGCCCACAACGCGCAAACTCCTCCATCAGCACCGGCACATCAAACTTATTGCTGTTGAACCCGGCTATGTCACATCCCTCGAAGATTTTCATCAACGACTTGGAAATCTGCCGGAAGGTCAGCTCATTCTTCACATCCTCGTCTGTGATGTGATGCACTGCCGTGCTCGCCGGCGGAATAGGCATCTCCGGATTAAGCCGACGGCTCTTCTTCTCCTCATGACCGTCGGGATATACCTTTATGTAGGAAATCTCCACAATGCGATCGTGGGTCACATTGGTGCCTGTGGTTTCAAGGTCAAAAAATATTATTGGACGTTCAAGTTTGAGCTTCATCTGATTTCTTAAAGTAGGCGGTCACATCCGTGACGCAATAAAGTTGTATGATATTTGGTAAATTATTCTATCACCTGCAAAGGCATCTGTATGGTGACGATATTCTCGTTGGGCTCCTGCTCAAGCGGCTCGAATATGCCCGGACGGGCAGGATCGGAAAGACGCATCACCACAGTCTCACCGCCTAAATTACTCAGAATCTCAACCGTGAAGGAAGCATTGAAACCGATGGTAAGAGGATTTCCCTCATACTCACACATCACACGCTCCTCGGCAGAGGTGCCGTAGTCAAGATCTTGGGCACTGAGCTTCATTAACGCAGCTGAAAGATCGAATTTGACAAGATTAGATGCCTTGCTTGCAAATATCGCCACACGGCGCATTGCGTTGAGGAAGGTTTCGCGGTCTACCTGCACGGTGAAAGGATTTGTGGCAGGAATTACCCTGTTGTAGTTGGGATAATTGCCCTTTATGAAGCGGCAGGTGAGCGTATAGGCTCCGAATTCAAAACGTGCTCCCTTTGCACCGATGGTAATCTTTACGCTCTCAACATCTTTGTCAAGGATACCCTTCAATATGGATGCCGGCTTGGCAGGCATGATGAACGATCTCACAATCTCAGGACTTACCTCATAGTTGATGTAACGCACAAGCTTATGTGTATCGCTTGCTACGAATGTGATGTCCCCCTCGTGAATATCCCAGTAGATGCCGGTCATCATCGGACGTATCGTCTCCAGACTCACGGCATAGATAGTCTTCTCTATACCCTTCTTTACCACCGAACCCGGAATTTCAAGCACCTGTGCATTGGCATCCATCTTATCGCCACGGGGATACTCATCGGCATTGATACCCATAAAATTGAAATGTCCCGTGAGAAAAGATACATTTATCTCGTTGGTGGTCTCATTCAGTGAGAAGGTAAGAGGCTGGTTGCTTATCTCCTTGGTTATCTCAAGAAGAGTCTTGGCAGGCACTGCAATCGCTCCGTTGCCCTCAGGATCCATCACCTCTACACAAGACGACACTATATTTTCCTGATCCGAACCGGTTATTTTCAGCATTCCGTCTTCAAGTTCAAAGAGGAAGTTATCAAGAATCGACAAGGCATTTTTGGAATTTATCACCTTGTTGACTGCCTGAAGCTGCTGCTGGAAGAGTTTTCCGTCAATGTTGAAACGCATATGTGTTGTGAATTTTACTTTACCGCAAATTTAGTCATTTTTTTCGACACACCCAAACCCCCTTTTCTTAAACAATGCAAAAAGCCGTGTCAACTGTTCGACACGGCTCCGGAAGTGTAACTGTATGTAGAAGCCGTTTATGCGGCTACTATAATCCAATTATTATTCTGCTACTACTTCAAACTCAATATCCTTGGAAACCTCCTTGTGGAATTTGATAGTGGCTGTGTATACGCCAACCTCTTTCACAGGCTCCTTGATATAGATGATCTTGCGGTCTACGTTGTGGCCAAGTTTCTCGAGAGCCTCTGCTATCTGGATAGCGTTGACTGAACCGAACACTGTGCCGGTAGAGCTGGTCTTCGCGCCGATTGTAAGCTTAACGCCGTCGAGAGCTGCGGCAGCAGCCTCAGCGTCAGCCTTAATCTTGGCGATCTTGTGGGCACGCTGCTTCTGATCTTCTGCAAGCTGCTTGAGAGCGGCTGTAGAGGCGATGATTGCCTTGCCCTGAGGAATGAGATAGTTGCGGCCATAACCATCTTTCACTTCGACAACGTCGTCTTTATAACCGAGGCCGGCTACATTCTCTTTGAGTATGATCTTCATATACTTTTACTATTTTGTCGGGTAAAATAACGATTATTTCATCAAGTCGGTTACATAGGGAAGAAGTGCGAGATGACGCGCACGCTTTACTGCCTGTGCCACACGGCGCTGGAACTTCAGTGAAGTGCCGGTGATGCGACGGGGAAGTATCTTACCCTGCTCGTTGAGGAATTTCTTGAGGAACTCGGGATCCTTGTAGTCGATGTACTTGATACCGCTACGTTTGAAACGGCAATATTTTTTCTTCTTGGTGTCGACCGAAAGGGGTGTGAGATAACGTATTTCGCTGTTAGCTGCCATATTTATACCTCCTTAGTTTGCTGCTTCGGCTGCTGCCTCGGCGGGTTGTTCACTTGCTTTTTTTGCTCTCAGATTGCGACGCTTCTCTGCATATTCCTGTGCATACTTGTCAAGACGGAATGTGAGGAAACGAATCACACGCTCGTCACGACGGAATGCCACGTCGAGCTTCTTTACAATTGTAGGCTCACCCTTGAACTCGAGCAGGCAGTAGAAACCTGTCGATTTCTTCTGAATGGGGTAAGCAAGCTTGCGAAGACCCCAGGTCTCTTCATTGACCACCTCAGCGCCGTTCTGCTGAAGCCCGTCTTTGAATATTTCTACCTCTTCCTTCATCTGTTCGTCAGATAAAACAGGAGTT
>CAMWIF010000130.1 GCA_947174225.1 uncultured Porphyromonadaceae bacterium
CGACCGGGTGTCCACACAGGCATCTTGGAGATGATTCTCATGGCTTCACGGTTGAGCGACGGCTCTACACCTTTGAGCACTGTTATATGGGATACGGTGCCGTCGGTATTGACAACGAAAGAGCAGGTTACCCGTCCCTCCACGCCTCTGGCATATGCTTCGGCAGGATAGCGGCGTTGCTTATTGATAAATGCCACCATTGTGGCACCTCCGCCCGGAAATTCCGGCTTCTCATCCACATAGTCAAACTCATATACAACCTTATATGCTTGGCAGCCGTCGGGAGTGGTTCCGACGTTGACTCGGCATGTCTGTGCCGCAGCCTGAGAGGGGAGAAGAAGTGAGAGCGATGCTCCCAGTGTAAGGAGAATAGTCTGAGCTTTCATTTATGAGTCTGAACTTTCATTTAAAAGATGAGTCAGGGTGAAAAGAATTACTTTGCAAATATACTATCCACGTTGGTAATTTGCAAGTGAAAAGTGAGATAGATTAACAAATTTAATTTTGTTTTACATTTATTCACATTTAGAGCAGGAGGGGTAATGCAAGGCAAAGGCGATTTAAAAGCGTCTTTCCTATGCAAGAATTTTACCGGAATGGACGGGAAAATCGTGTGGTTGGCAATAGAAGCGTTTTCATAACGTTTTATTAAGGTATGAGACCCTCTTCGATTGCATTTATATTGGCACTATGTGCCTTTGCTTTTCCGGCTGCTGCCCAGACGGGACGGTCGGCGTATGAATTTCTTGAGATTCCGACTTCCAGCCACGTCTACGGACTCGGAGGCTGCAATATTTCGCTTGTCGACACAGATGTCACTCTTTCGCAGCAGAATCCGGCATTGCTCGGCTCGGAAATCGGAAGTCAGTTGGGCGTAAGCTATATGCACTATATGGGTTCCGCCAACTTTGCCGGTGCCCGCTTCGGACATTCTTCCGGAGAACGTGGGGCGTGGGCTGCCGGGATACGTTATCTGAATTATGGCGAGATAGCCGGATATGACCATACGGGAGCCTCCACAGGTAGCTTTACCCCCGTTGATATGGCAATTGAGGGGACATATTCCCATGATTTCAACGACCGTCTGCGTGGTGGTATTAATATGAAGATGGTCTACAGTAACTACGAGCAGTATTCAGCTTTTGCCTTGGCAGCTGACTTGGGTATAAACTATTTTGATCCTGACCACGATTTCTCTTTTGCAGCGGTGCTGAAAAATATGGGTGGACAGCTGAAACGCTTTGAGGATAATTATGACCATCTGCCATTCGACGTGCAGCTCGGTGTGACGAAGGGCTTCGGCGAGAGTTTCTCCGTAAGCATTACTGCATGGAATCTGACAAAATGGAATCTGCCGTATTATGACCATCCCGATGCCGACAGTAAGGAGAGTGAGGTCAAGTCGAGTTTCGGCAAGAATCTGCTCAGGCATCTTGTGTTCGGAGTGGAGTATATGCCCACCGAGCGTTTTTATCTTGATTTGGGCTATAATTACAAGACGCGCTCCGACATGAGCAATTACCAGCGCAACTTCTTTTCCGGTTTTTCGGTGGGAGTAGGGTTCAAGGCCCGTGCCTTCACTGTAGGCGCCGCGTATGCTATGCCTCATAAGAGTGCCTCGACGCTCCTTGTCAACCTTGCCCTCGACATTCAAGCCCTGTAAAAACCCCGGCTTGGTCCGTATCTGAGAAAATTTATTTTCACATAACAAAATTTTTTTGTAACTTTGCAGCCGAATTTGTAATCTCTGGCAAGACAAGGTGGCTTGTTAAATTGCAAACTAAACCGTAAATCACACTTTAACAATGGATTTGATTAAAATCGCGGAGGAGGCATTTGCAACTCCCAAAAAACAATTCGATGAATTTGGTCCCGGCGACACTATCACTGTCTCTTATCGTATCAAAGAGGGTAACAAGGAGCGTATCCAGCAGTATCGCGGTGTTGTGATCCGTATCAACGGCCACGGCGACAAGAAGCGTTTCACTGTACGCAAGATTTCCGACGGCGTGGGTGTGGAGAGAATCTTCCCCATCGAGTCTCCCTTCATCGAATCTATCACAGTCAACAAACTCGGTAAGGTGCGTCGCGCCAAGCTTTACTATCTCCGCAACCTCACCGGTAAGAAGGCTCGTATCAAAGAGCGTTACGTCAAGAAGAATGCAAAATAATTGCAGCCTGATGACCGAAAGATTTAAAAAAGCGTTGTCCGAATCAGCGGATGACGCTTTTTTATATTTTATTAGCTTATGCAATTAGTTGTATTTGAAAAAAATTGAGTACTTTTGCAGAAGATTTCCCCTCGGTGTTATCGACACACTGTCGGGAGGCGACATTCGACCCAAAAACGAAAAGAAAAACATAACAAACATATATCTATGTCAAATAAAGCATTACTGATTATCCTTGACGGCTATGGCATCGGAGACCATGGCAAGGATGATGCAATCTTCAATACTCCCACTCCTTATATAGACAGCCTCGTGGCTGAGTATCCCAATTCACAGCTCCAGGCAAGCGGCGAGAATGTCGGTCTGCCCGACGGCCAGATGGGTAATTCAGAGGTAGGTCACCTCAACATCGGTGGAGGTCGCGTAGTATATCAGGACCTCGTGAAAATCAACCGTGCCATTGCCGACGGCTCATTCGCACAGAATCCTGAGATAAAGAGTGCTTTCGAGTATGCTCAGAAAAATAATGTGCCCATTCACTTCATGGGACTTACCTCTTCAGGCGGTGTACACTCCAGCCTTGGTCATCTTTACGCGCTATGCGACACTGCAAAGGCTTATGACCTTCAGAGAGTGTATCTCCACTGTTTTATGGATGGCCGTGACACCGACCCCAAGAGCGGTGCAGGTTTCCTCCAAGAGGTGAAGGACCACTGCAAGAAGAGTGCAGGCGAGATTGCTTCTGTGGTTGGCCGTTACTATGCAATGGACCGTGACCATCGTTGGGAGCGTCTCAAAGAGGCTTACAATATGCTCGTATATGGTGAGGGCAAGCACACCGATGATGTGATCGCCGCCGTAGAGGAGTCGTATGCCGAGGGTGTTACCGACGAGTTCCTCAAGCCTATTGTAAACGATAAGGTCGATGGCCGTATCGGTGCCGGACACGTTGTCATCTTCTTCAATTACCGCAACGACCGTGCCAAGGAGCTGACCACTGTGCTTACCCAGCACAGCGAGGACGGTATGAACCCGATTCCCGATTTGCAGTATTATTGCATGACTCCCTATGACGATTCATTCAAGGGTGTGCATATCATATTCCCGAAGGCTGATGTCAAGATGACTCTCGCCGAATATCTTTCCGACAAGGAGAAGAAACAGCTTCATATAGCTGAGACCGAGAAGTATGCTCACGTGACTTTCTTCTTCAACGGTGGCCGTGAAGCTCCGTTTGAGGGTGAGGACCGTATCCTTGTGGCATCTCCGAAGGTGGCTACCTATGACCTTCAGCCTGAGATGAGTGCTCCGGAAGTCACCGAGAAGCTTGTTGAAGCTATCGATTCTGAGAAATATGACTTCATCGTTGTGAACTTCGCCAATGGTGATATGGTGGGTCATACCGGTGTGTATGAGGCTATACAGAAGGCTGTCGCCACACTCGACAAGTGTGTGGAGAAGGTGGTTGAGGCTGCCAAAGCTCACGGCTATGGCACTATCATCATAGCTGACCATGGAAACGCTGACCACGCTATCAATGAGGATGGCACTCCCAACACTGCCCACTCACTTAACCCCGTGCCTTTCATCTATATCGGCGATAAGAATGCCAAGGTGAAGAATGGCCGTCTTGCCGACGTGGCTCCATCTCTACTTCACATTATGGGTCTGCCCCAGCCGGAGGAGATGACAGGCGAAAACCTGATTGACTAATCTTTTTGCGTAGAAGATGCAATTTAGAAACAACTTTATTAATAAGGCGGCGGTCTCTTTGCTGGGACTCGCCGCCCTATGTTTCTCTAACCCTATGTGGGCTGAGAAACTTGTGATTCTCCACACCAACGACACCCATTCTGCCATTATGCCCGACAAGGATGGACGCGGGGGTGTGTTGCAGCGTAAGGCTGTGATAGACTCCGTGAGAAAAGCGGAGAAGAATGTGATTCTTGTTGATGCCGGTGATATGGTGCAGGGTTCGCTCTTCTTCAAGTATTTCCGTGGTGATGTGGAATATCCCCTGTTCAATATGACCGACTATGACATCCGAATACTCGGCAACCACGAGTTTGACAACGGTATGAATGATCTCGCGGAGAAATACAAGGATGTGAAAGCTGATCGCCTATCTGCCAATTATGACTTTTCAGGCACTGTGCTTGACGGTGTGTTCCGCCCTTACGTCATAAAGAAGGTCGGGGGAAAGAAGATCGGATTCTTCGGACTCAACGTCGATCCGGAAAGCCTTATTTCTGCTAAGAATATCGACGTAAATTTTAAGGAAGTGATTCCCACTGCCAATGAGATTGCCTCATATCTCAAGAATAAAAAGAAGTGTGATCTTGTTGTGGCGGTGACCCACATCGGCTACGAAAAGGAGAACGACAAGACCACTGACGTGGAGATGATTGCTGCCAGCAGTGATATAGACCTTGTGATCGGTGCTCATTCGCATACACTCGTTGATCCCGCTCACCCTGAGATTTACCCATCGCTGATTCCTAACGCTGATGGCAGGAACGTAAGGGTAGGGCAAACCGGCAAATATGGACGATACGTAGGTAAAATGACCATAGACCTCGATAAGCTGAAGAAAGGGAAAAAAATAAACGGTGAGGATATCGCATATGAGCTGATAGCTGTAACCGACCGTTTTCCTGCTGAAAAGCTTGACGGAAAGATGATTGCTTTCATCGAACCTTATCGTCAGGCTGTGGATTCAACCGATAATAGGGTAATAGGTTTATCAAAATACGCCCTTAAGACAGGAGAGAGAGTAGGGGGATTTCCCAATCTCACTGCCGACATTACCCATCATTATCTCAGCCATAAAGCTGATTCTCTCCGCGCCGCCGGTATGGATATAGGAAAGCTCGATCTTTCCCTTATGAATGTGGGTGGTATACGCCAGGATATGCCTGAGGGTAATATTACCGAAGGGCAGATATTATCGACCTATCCCTTCTCCAACCACTTTGTGATAATTGCACTGAAGGGTTCGGATATTATAGAGACACTGCGTGTGGCTGCCCGTAAAGGGGGTGAGGGAGTGAGCGGAAATGTAAGGGTAGTGACCGATAAAGACCGCAATCTCATTAGGGTCGTGGTGGATGGTGAGGAGATGGATCCGGAAAAGACATATCTCTTCGGCACTATCAATTACGCAGCTGAGGGCAACGACGATATGCGCTCATTAGCTAAACATAAGCTTATCTGGACAGACGAGGTTGAGGTGGCTGCTCCGCTGCTCCGGTGGTTTGAGCATCAGAGAGAGCTTGGCCTTCCGGTGGCTCCGGATCTCGCTCCAAGGTTTGTGGTGGATGTAAACGAAGAGCTTTGAAACTGTCGATGTCTCTCCTCGGTGTTGTGGTAATGGCTGTGCTTCTCTCATGCGGACGTGCAGCCGTGTCGCAGTGTGACAGTGTAACTGAAAATTCAGATAGGGCTGTGAGCGATCTCACTGCCGAGGCACTAAATATGGCTGACTCTCTGCTTGCTACTATGAGTCTTGAGCAGAGGGTCGGTCAATGTTTTATGCCTACAATATTTTCCCGGTGCGACTCTGTTACGCTCACTCGTCTTCAAGATTATATAGGGAGGCTTCAGGTTGGAGGGGTGGTGCTTCTGAAGGGTGACCTCCGCAGTGCCGCGGAGATGGCGGTGATGGTTTCCAATGCCCCAGTTGCGATGTTTACGGCTATAGATGCGGAATGGGGCTTGGGTATGCGTCTGATGGATGCTCCCAATTTCCCGCGCAACGGTCAGCTGTCGCCTGTGGCTGATGAGCAGATACTTTTCGACTATGGCAGGGAAGTGGCGAGAGAGTGTCGGCGTGTCGGCATTAATATGGTGTTGGGTCCGGTGGTGGATGTGGTGGAGAACCCCCGTGGAGTAATCGGCAGTCGAAGTTTTGGAAGTGACCCTAAGAGAGTGGCTGATCTTGGAGTGGCATATGCGAGGGGTGTGGAGTCTGGAGACGTGTTAAGTGTGGCAAAGCATTTCCCCGGTCACGGGAGTCCAACTGCCGATAGCCATAAGACTCTTCCTATGATAGGGCGGTCGCTTCATCAGCTCGACAGTATTGACCTTTACCCTTTCCGGAGCTATATCAATGCGGGTTTGTCGGGAGTTATGGTAGGGCATCTTGCTGTTCCCGCCATTGATCCTGATGCTCTGCCGGCAGCGGTGTCGCCTGTGGTGATACAGGACTTGCTGCGTGACGAATTAGGATTCAGGGGATTGGTGGTGACTGATGCACTTAATATGGGTGGTGCCGAGGGATATGGAGCTAAATCGGCGTTCTTGGCAGGAGCTGACCTTGTGGTCGGTCCGAGTGACACGGAAGGCGAGATCGTAGCAGTGGTAGAGGCAGTGAAAAGCGGAGAGGTGGATGAGGCGGTTATGGCTGCCCACTGTCACCGCATCCTGTTCTACAAATCATTGTTGGGGCTACATGCGCTGTCATTTTCGATACTTGACGAGCTGCAAGAGGATGTGGCAAGTGAGGCTTCATCCATAAGGGAACGGCTTCTTCCCCACTGACAGAGCGGCTGAACTACGGCTATTATTTTGAATTTTGGCAAATTATTATTAATTTTGCAGTTGAAAAAGGGGACAGTGATGTTTTATCCCTTACATAAGCTGAAAAGATAAAAGATTTTTTAATCATATGATGAACGCTCAAGACATCAAGAACGGCACCTGCATTCGTATGGATGGCCGTCTTTATTTCGTAGTGGAGTTTCTCCACGTAAAACCGGGAAAAGGTAACACCTTTATGCGTACCAAGCTCAAAGATGTGGTTGACGGCCGCGTGCTCGAACGTCGCTTCAACATCGGTGAGAAGCTTGAGGATGTACGCGTAGAGCGTCGTCCCTATCAGTATCTCTATGCTGACGGCGGCGATGACATCTTCATGAATAACGAGACTTTTGAGCAGGTTCCTATTAATAAGGAGCTTGTTACCGGTGCCGCTTATATGAAAGAGGGTGATACTGTGGAAGTTGTAAGCGATGCTTCTTCCGACACCGTGCTCTATGCCGAGATGCCCGTTAAGACTGTGCTTAAGATTACTTACA
>CAMWIF010000131.1 GCA_947174225.1 uncultured Porphyromonadaceae bacterium
TAGACTGGGAGAAAAAGCTTCACGGTTGGGAAATAGATCCGGAGTGGATAAGCTATATACCCGGTATTGTGAAAGGTATAGGTATGGTAATCAACGTATTTACAAAGCCGGGTGGCAATGTGGTGATTATGCCTCCTGTGTATCACCCATTCCGTATTACACCCGAGGAGAATGGCCGTGAGGTGGTAAATGTGCCTTTGCTTACAGATAAGGACGGTGTTCTTCATATCAACTATGAAGGGCTTGAAAAGCTTGACGATAAGGGGGGAGTACTCCTTCTTTCCAATCCTCACAATCCCGGCGGAAGGATGTGGAGCAGGGAGGAATTGCAACGCCTCGCAGAGATTTGCAAGCGTAAAAATCTCTTGGTTGTCTCTGATGAGATACACGCTGATATGGGTCTTTGGGGAAAGAAACACGTACCCTTCGCCACGGTAAGTGAAGATGCCGCCAACAATAGCATAACCTTCTGTGCTCCTACCAAGACATTCAACATACCCGGTGTAGTAAGCTCATTCTCAGTAGTGCCGAATAAAGAGATAAGAGAAAAATTTTATCATTGGCTTGCTGCCAATGAATTTGGTGACGCACCAATATTCTCACATATTGCAGCTATCGCTGCCTACCGTAACGGCGAGGAATGGCGTAAGGAAATGCTTGACTATGTGATGGATAATATTAAATATGTGGAGGAGTATTGCCGTGAGGAGATTCCCGGAATTGTAGCAGAGCGTCCCGATGCTTCCTATCTTGTGTGGCTTGACTGTCGCGGGTTAGGTCTGACTCAGTCTGAATTGGTAGACCTCTTTGTAAATAAGGCACGGGTGGCTCTGAACGACGGTGAGATGTTTGGCAAGGAGGGAATCGGCTTCATGCGTCTTAATGTAGCTATGCCGAAGTCTGAGCTTAAGAAAGTCCTTGACCGCATACGAGATGCCGTCAATGAGTTGAATCAAAAGAAATCAACCGCTGCCAAATGAGGATTATCGACATAATCAACGAAAGCAAAAATCCTGTATTTTCCTTTGAGATACTTCCACCCTTGAAGGGTAACAGTGTCTATAAGGTGTATGATATAATTGATAAGTTGAAGGTGTTTGACCCGAAATTTGTCAACATAACTTCGCATCATAGCGAGTATATCTACAAGCCATTGCCTGACGGTACGCACCGCAGAGTGAGTGTGGTGAAACGTCCCGGCACAGTGGCTATAGCCGCTGCCATACAGAACAGATACGGGCTCATACCTGTGCCGCATATATTGTGTAAAGGCTTCTCCAAGGAGGAGACGGAGTATGCTTTGCTTGACCTCAACTTCTTAGGAATCAACAATCTACTTGTGCTACGCGGAGATGTAAAGGGGGTTGAGACACCGATTCCGGGAGCCCGTTACAATGAATATGCCGGTGATTTGCAGGAGCAGGTGAATCTTTTCAACAAAGGTATAGGTCTTGACGATATGAAGATAGAGGGTATAAGCACCCCCTTCTCTTACGGTATGGCGTGCTATCCGGAAAAGCACGAGGAGGCTCCCAATATGGACTCCGACATACATTATATGAAGAAGAAAGTGGAGAATGGAGCCGATTACTTCATCACGCAGATGTTTTTCGACAATGAGAAATATTTCTCATTTGTGGAGAGATGTCGGCGTGAAGGTATAACCGTGCCTATTCTTCCCGGACTGAAACCTGTAACCCGCAAAACCCATCTGAACATGTTGCCCAAGACATTCAGAATCGACATACCGGAGGAATTGGCTTCACGGATACGTGAATGTAAAAGCGATACGGAGGTGAAACAAGCCGGTATAGAATGGGGTATACGGCAAGCAAAAGAACTGCTTGACGGTGGCGCACCGGGAATACATTTCTATACCATGAGTGCCTCCGACAGTGTTTTGGAAATAGCCAAGAAGGTATTCTGAAAAAGCATTTTAAGAAGGGGGATTTTTCGATAAGGGTATTTTTAGGGATAAGATCAATTAACTGCAAAAGTAAATAATTAGACATCAGCATTGGAAATTCAGCAACTCAGACAGCTCCTCAAGAAGAGGGTGATGGTGCTCGACGGAGCAATGGGCACAATGATCCAGCGTCTGCATCTCGGTGAAGATGATTACCGTGGTAGCCGCTGGAAGGACTATGACCGTAAGCTATCCGGCTGCAACGATATTTTGTGCTTAACACTCCCGGAAGCGATAAAGGATATACATAAGGCTTATATCAACGCCGGAGGCGACATCATTTCCACTAACACTTTCAATGCCAATGCTATATCTATGGCAGATTACGGACTCGACAGGGAGCCGGGGCTTATCAGGGAGATTAATCGGGCAGGTGCCGCAATAGCTGTGGAAGCTGCCGAGGAATCGAAATCTCCCGTAGGTTTGCGACGCGCTTTAGTGGCAGGGTCAATAGGTCCTACCAACCGTACCTCTTCGATGAGTCCGGATGTGAGTGATCCGGCTTTGAGGAATGTTACCTACGATCAGCTCTTCGACGCATACACTGAACAGGTAGAGGGTTTGATTGAGGGGGGTGTCGATCTTCTGTTGTTTGAGACCGTTTTTGATACACTCAATCTTAAGGCGGGGCTTGCCGCTGCGGACAATGTGATGAGACGTATCGAGAGAAATATTCCAATTATGGTTTCAGCCACGGTGTCGGATAAAGCAGGACGAACACTTTCGGGTCAGACAATCAAAGCCTTCATCACCTCAATTGAGGAGTATAACAATGTGCTGAGTATAGGATTAAATTGCAGTTTCGGTCCGGCAGACATAGTTCCTTATATAAGGGAAGTGAGCGAATCCACATGTCATTTCGTAAGCTGCCATCCCAATGCCGGACTGCCGAATGCCTTGGGTGAGTATGATGAGACCCCCACACTCTTCGCCTCACATATGAAGCAAATCCTTGATTCACGCTTGGTGAACATTGTGGGAGGATGTTGTGGTACTACTCCGGAGCATATCGCAGCCCTTGCTGCCGAGACTGCCGGAATCACACCTCGCATCGCTCCTGAAATAAAACCCGCTTTGAGGGTGTCGGGACTGGAGGAGTTGGTCATCACCCCCGAAAACAACTTCGTGAATGTAGGGGAGAGATGCAATGTGGCAGGGTCGCGTAAATTTCTCCGTCTTATAAAGGAGAAGAACTACGAAGAGGCTATGCAGATTGCTGCGCGTCAGGTGGAAGACGGTGCAATGATTATCGACGTAAACATGGACGACGCTATGCTCGATGCGCGTGAGGAGATGGTACATTTCCTTCGCTACATAGCCTCTGACCCTGAGATTGCAAAAGTGCCGGTGATGGTAGATTCTTCCGACTGGAACGTTGTAGAGGCTGCCTTAAAGAATCTTCAGGGAAAAAGTATCGTCAATTCCATCTCTCTGAAAGAGGGTGAAGAGGCTTTCCTTCACCACGCACGAAAGGTAAAGGAACTCGGAGCCGCAGTGATTGTGATGGCATTCGATGAGAAGGGACAAGCCGACACCTATGAGCGTAAGATAGAGATTTGCCGACGGGCATACGATTTGCTTACAAAAGATTGCGGTTTCAATCCGGAAGACATTATCTTCGATGTAAACATTATGGCAATTGCCACGGGTATAGAGGAGCATAACCGATATGGCATAGACTTCATAAATGCCGTGAAATGGGTGAAGGAAAATCTTCCGGGGGCGCGTACAAGTGGGGGTGTGAGCAATCTCTCCTTTGCTTTCAGAGGGAAGAACTCTCTCAGGGAAGCTATGCACGCAGTGTTTCTTTATCACGCTATCCGTAATGGTCTTGATATGGCAATTCTTAACCCTGCCACGAGCGTGACCTATGAGGAGATAGAGCACGGATTGCTGTCATTGATTGAAGATGTAGTGCTTGCCCGTCGTCCGGAGGCTGCTGAGGAACTCGCCGCCTATGCTTCGCAAACTGATACCGCCAAGAAAGTTCAGGAACCGGAAAGGGATGTGACAATTCCTGTAGCTGACCGTCTTATCACAGCTCTTGTGAAAGGGAATACACGGTGGCTTACGGAAGACATTGATGAGGCACTTGCAAACGGCATGACAGCCGTGGATATAATCGGGAAGCCGCTGATGACAGGTATGAACCACGTGGGTGATCTCTTCGGAGAGGGGAAAATGTTTTTGCCCCAGGTCGTAAAGAGTGCCCGAACTATGAAGATGGCTGTGGATTATCTCAAACCGCTACTTGAGGCGCAGACAAAACAAGGGGATAGCAAAAGGGGAAAGATTGTATTTGCCACTGTGAAAGGTGACGTTCACGACATCGGGAAAAACATATGCAGCATTGTGCTTGCCTGCAACAATTTCGAGGTTATTGACCTCGGAGTTATGGTTGCGCCCGAAACCATTGTTGAAACTGTGAAGCGTGAGAAGCCCGACATCGTATGTCTT
This sequence comes from uncultured Porphyromonadaceae bacterium, assembly GCA_947174225.1. Classification (GTDB taxonomy): domain Bacteria; phylum Bacteroidota; class Bacteroidia; order Bacteroidales; family Muribaculaceae; genus Lepagella. The sequence goes on from CAMWIF010000131.1 coordinate 4,424, forward strand.
TCCGGACTTATCACCCCCTCACTTGCAGAGATGGTCAATGTGGCAAAGGCTCTGAAAGAGGCAGGTGAGGATGTGCCTATCCTTGTAGGTGGCGCCACGACATCGAAGCTTCACACAGCCCTGAAGATTGCCCGGGAATATGACGGTGCAGTTATTCATGTGTCGGATGCTTCGCAGAATCCTTTGATAGCCGACCGATTGTTAGACCCTGAAACTTCCGATAAATTCAAGGAGGAAACAAGGAAAGAATATCATCGGATAGCAGAAGAATATGTTTTGTCGAAAAATTCCCTTCTTACCTTGCAAGAGGCTCGTAAATGTGGAGAAGCCAATAGATTAACAGGCTTTGCGCTACAGCCTATGGTAGAATTGGGAAAGCCGATAATCATAGATTTCAATCTGAAAGAGATTGCAGCCTTGATAAACTGGAAGATGTTCTTCCATGCGTGGCGTATAACAGGATCGTTTCTGAAAGATTTCCCATATGACAGATGTGAAAACTGTATGGCTCGTTGGAGCAAGGAATTGGCTGCTTTGTCTCCAGAGGAACGTAAGAAAGCGGAAGAGGCACTAAAACTCTATGACGATGCCGTGAAGCTCTTGAAAGAGATTGACAAGACAGGGGAATATGACGGTAAGGGATGTGTAGCCTTCTATGAAGCCAATACTGAGAGTGACACTCTGATCATAGACAATAAAGTGGAAATTCCGTTGCTTAGGCAGCAGAGTAAAGAGAGCGCGTGCCTCAGTTTGGCAGACTATATTGCCCGTAAAAGTGATGGTATTGATTATATAGGAGTCTTTACTGCCACAGCCGGTGACTATCTATGCCGGTTGGGTAAGGAGCATGAGATGGAAGGGGATTCCTATAAACATCTACTCTGTCAGACTCTTGCTGACCGTTTGGCTGAGGCTTCATCCGAATGGCTTCACGCCAAGGTCAGGAAAGAATTCTGGGGATACGAAAAGGAGGAAAAGAGCGTGAGCGAATTGCGTAAGGGTCAATACGACGGAATACGTCCGGCAATGGGTTATCCAATGTTGCCTGACCAATTGCTGAATCATAATTTAGCTGCTCTTTTACCGTTAGATAAGTTAGGGGTAAGTCTTACCGAAAACGGGGCTATGATACCCTCAGCCACGGTTAGCGGTCTGTATATCGATCGTCCGGAGGCGAAATACTTTATGATAGGAGAGATAGGGGAGGATCAGCTTTCCGACTATGCACGTAGGAGAGGAGAGCCGGTGGAAAGAATTAAAGAGATATTAAGACAGTGATGAAAGAGAATAATAAATCGGTGTTAAAAGTTGCCATACAGGGTGTGGCAGGGTGTTTCCATGATGCGGCAGCCCGTCAGTATTTCGAAGGTCGGGAGATAGTCACAGTGCCATGTGAGTCGTTTCACTCACTGTTTGACAATCTAAGCACCGACGCCTCAATGATTGGTATCGTAGCTATCGAGAACACAATAGCGGGTAGCCTTTTGGCTAATCACGAGCTGCTACGCCAAAGCAATCTCTCCATTGTGGGGGAACACTCGGTGCGTATCAGCCATGTGCTATGTGCCTTACCCGGGGATACCATTGACACCATTACCGAGGTCAATTCACATCCGATGGCATTGATGCAGTGTGAGCAATACCTTCTGCGTCATCCCAATATGCGGATGGTGGAGAAATTCGACACTGCCGGAAGTGCAGAGGAGATAGCCAATAAACACCTTGAGCATCACGCGGCTGTCTGCGGAGAGTTGGCTGCCAACCTCTACGGACTCAATATATTGGAAAAAGGGATAGAGACCAACAAGCGTAATTATACCCGTTTCCTCATCCTTGCCGATCCACTTTTGGCAAGCGAAATGAAGCCTCGTGAAGAAATGCTCGACAAGGCAAGCGTGGTCTTCACGTTGCCACACACCAACGGTGCCCTATCGAAAGTGCTGACCATACTCTCTTTCTATGACGTCAACCTTACCAAGATACAGTCGTTGCCTATCGTCGGCAGGGAATGGGAATACAGATTCTATGTTGATCTCACCTATAAATCCTACGTGCGTTATCGCCAGGCAATCGAGGCTGTCAGACCGCTCACCAATGAATTCCGTGTTCTTGGGGAATATATGGAGAGGGTAGGAATTAATTTAATGTAAGCTCAGATTTCTCTTTTTGCGAATTTTTATGAAGGAAATAAATATATCCCCTGCCAACAGGGTGAACGAGATAAAGGAATATTGGTTTGCCGGCAAGATGCGAGAGGTTGCCCGTATGAATGCCGAAGGACTTGACGTGGTATCGTTAGGTGTGGGTGGTCCCGACAGGATGCCTGCCGTGGAGGTGGTTGAGACGCTCTGCGACTATGCACATAAGGAGGGGAATCATACGTATCAGATCGCTTCCGGTATTCCGGCGCTTCGCCAGGCTATGAGCAGGTGGTATAAGAGGCACTATGATGTTGACCTGAACCCCGACTCGGAAATTCTGCCCTTAATCGGATCGAAGGAGGGTGTTCTGCACGTAAGCCTCGCATTTGTCAATCCCGGCGATAAGGTACTGGTGCCTAATCCGGGTTATATGACCTATTCCGGCGTGAGCAAAATGCTTGGTGCCGAGATAGTGAATTATGACCTGTTGGCTGACAAGGGCTGGATGCCCGATTTTGATCAGCTTGAACGTCTTGCCGAGGAGGGTGGCATTAAACTGATGTGGGTGAATTATCCGAATATGCCTACGGGTGCCACTGCCGGAACGGAACTGTTTGAAAAACTCGTAGACTTCGGACGGCGTCACGGCATAGTCATTGTGCATGAC
>CAMWIF010000132.1 GCA_947174225.1 uncultured Porphyromonadaceae bacterium
AAGTGCAGCGCAACAACGAGATCGGTCAGCAGAGCGGCGCCTCCTCCGCCATCCTAAAATAAAAGTATCGGTCACACCTGTTTTTCTTCAGGTGTGACCGATACTTTTATTGTTCATACTCCTAACACAATAGCAGGATCAATATCTAATTCTTTACTGATTTTTCGTGCCTGTTGAAGAGTAGGTTCCTTCTTTCCGGATAGATATTCACTAATTCTTGAAGCACTGATACCCAATCTTTTTGCAAGTGCCACCTGAGAAAGCCCTAACTCATACATTCTAAGCCGTATCATCTCATTAAGAGTTGGCTCTCCTATGGAATAATGCTTATCGGAATAATCAGCCACTAATCCGGATAAAAGATCCAGCTCAATACTATTCGGATCGTTAAGAGATGTGTCATCCTTAACCAAAGGTAGCAATTCCTCAACTTTGGCTAAAGCCCATCTATACTGTGTTTCGTTTTCTATACAAGTCATATTGGTATGGTTTTATGTGGTAAAACTATATGGTGGAACAATCAATCTTATCGTATTCTGTGTGAGTACCGATAAATCTTATGTATACCCATTTGATGGTAAATTTTATTACTACTACCAATCTGTGATTATTACCTTTTATATTAAATACATAATGTTGATTACCTACCGCATCCACACTATTAAAGCTCTTCTTCACATCTGCAAAGGTTTTCCAATCCGCTTTTTTAACAGTCTTTACCCACGCTTTGAGAGGTATGGCTGTATCCGGATAGCGTGAAATATAGTCTTTAAGAGGTTCTTCAGTAATAATCCGCATATGAGGTAGAATAAAAGTAGTACAAAGTTTATAATTGCAAAATTAGGAATTATATTCCATATTTGCAAATATTATTAGAAATGTTTAGTAACTTAATAAGTAATTCGGAAAATCCCAACCCTGAAACTATCATAGTAGCAAATATACTTATCTTACATAATACTCCCGTCATAACAGCTCTCCGATAAGCCTTATGTGAATAATCTGATAGCATTAGAGACTACTACAAATCCGTTTTAAGAAATTCTCTAAGATGGATGTGGTAGATGCCGGGATACCCACTTATACATCCAAAAACAAGCATAAATGTATATTTCTATATGTATACATTGATAAAATCTACATTTTTGTCAATTTTACTACGTATACTTAATCAGATTTACAGATTATAAACTTTGAAAAGGCGATGCAGAGGGAAATCCTCCACATCGCCTTTTCAATCTTTAGCTCTAAGAAATCTATGCATCAAGAATATGGTTGATGCGCCATTGATCTTTAGACTCCTCTCTCATATACTAATATCTTGTCTCTGTTTACCTCTTTTTGTGCGAAGGGTGCAAGCGAAGAGGTTGTGACGAAATCAACAGGTCGTCCTAAGAGAGTTCGAAGCTCTTCAAACATTCCGAAGAATTCCAAACCAATTTTTTTCGAAGGGTCAAGGTCTACCAAAATGTCTACGTCACTTCCTTCTTTCTCCTCTCCTCGCGAATATGAGCCAAATACCCAGGCTTTCAAAACCGGTTTGGTCTTGAAGTATTCACCAAGAAGTGCTTTTATTATATTCAGGTTCATACTTAATTCCACCATTTACTTCACTACGAATTTATGGGTAGCTGTGCCTTGGCGCAGGATGTAGATGCCGGGGGTCAGCTGCGGAAGCTCGTCGGGTGAAGCGACAGTGCCGAGGCTACGACCTGATAAGTCGTAAAGCTCACACGGCTTCGAAGCGTCGATGTCGGCAATCACATCCTCTACACCGGCAGGATCCGGATCAGCCACTGATGTTATCTCGACATTAAATCCCTCCGGCATCTCGATGTCAAGAACCCCGGTGTCATAAGTCTTAGTCGTGATAGTACCCCCATTCATAACCTTAACTTCCCAACCCTTGATAAGTATGCCATCTTTCTCCGCAGAATGTTTAATCACCAACCTGCGTCCCGGGAAGAACTTACCGTCGAACTCATTACCGGAAAGCTCCACATCATTGATTATAAGCCCACACCCTAAATCTTTTCCCTTCTCTACGGTCAAAGTCACCGGTGCGTTCAGTCCAAAGAATTCCGCAAGGTGCTTATAGAAGAATGTCCAGCGTTCACGGCTCCACCTCTTCCCCCAGTTAATCTCGTCGGAATATGTAGGCCACCACGGATTAAACAGGTCACGGTGAAACTTATATTCACTCTTCAACTCGGCATAACGCTTGTCAATACGTTCTGTTATAGCAGTGGCAGTAAGGAAGTCGCCCATATACACGGCGCAACGGTCAATAAACATATCCCTGAACTCGGGAGTGTCGAGCAGACGACGGAAAAGACGTGTTGCATCCTTCTTATTTGCCCAGTCATTACGGTTGTTGTCATACCCCTCAGTAGTAATCCAATTGAGCGTAGGATAATTGGAACGCTCACCATACAGTCCCATACCGAAATCGGTATCCTTAGCCACCCAGCGCCATCTGCCACCGTCAGCCTGCGGACGCCACATCACGATATTGTTGCCCGGGAAGTCCTTATTGTCGAAGAATGTACCCATTATCATAAGGTTGCAGAACTCACCTGTATCCATCCATTCCTCAAACTCGGCATACGAATGGTCCTTGCCGAAATAGAACTCCTGGAAAGCCTCAAAACTGTCCATACTCCCCTCTTTAAGCTCCCACCAGTTCTCAAGCATATCAATATCCTCAAGTCCGTCGTAGTAGGAATAGACATAATCCTCGTTGCTGCGCGGACGGATATTCAGTATACCCTTATAAGTACCGTTTATATAGAGGATTACAGGACGCGACGGTTGCCAGTCAAGATCAACGTTCATACCCACACATTGCTGAATCACGGCGTCACGCATATACATATAGTCGAAATCATTACCGGAGTTGCGCATCTCAAACGACTTGAATTCCTCTATACCCGGAGTCTGGTCGGGGAAAAACTCGTAGTTGAATCGCTTTGTGCCGAAACGCTTGTTGGCATAAACGGCAAGCGATTTAAGCGCACTGCCTCGCGTCGCCCCACCCTTCACACGGGTCTCGCATAACTGATTTATCGCGCTCTCCTTACCTGCCTCCTCAAAATACTCCAAGTTGATAGGTCGGCGCCAGTCGTATTCATAATTGGGAGTGCCGGGTGAATAGTTACCCTGCACGTATATACCCTCCTTTTCGGAATAGAAATATTTGTCATCAGTCACTATCGACACCAACGGCAGCGTAAGCTCGCGCGGATGCTTTATATAGGAGTGCGTCGTGCTTCGCGGTGAGAGATAGCCGTCGCAGAATATCTTCGCTCTGATCACCTTGGTAGCCATAAGCTTAAACGGCACTGTGTATTTGTAGCTCTTCTTCGTGGGTTCGCTGCCATTGAGGGTATACCTTATCTCTGCACCTTCGGGTGTGCCCTCCGGCAAACTCAACACCACCTCTACATCATCTGAAATCACACCGCCCGGCACACTGAACACCGGTTCACCGAGAATATCCTTGCAGAGTGTCCCACAGTTGGCAGCGCCGGGAGTAGGTTCAGCCTGATAGCCCCACGTGTCGTCATCCTCACTCTTTTTGCCATAAGCGATGTTCGGAGCCGGCTGCTTCTTCCAGTCCTCCACCTTATCCGTAACCTCATCGTTATGGAAAAGGTAGACACTTCCACCCTTTCCGGAGTCGAGGCGGAAACTCGTGTGCAGCCCCTTCCCTACCTTGTCGCAGTAAATCACCACAAACTCACCCGGAGCAATCGGCATGTAAGGAAGAGCATATGCCTTCTTCAGCTTATCGCTGTCGCCAAGCTTATACTCGCTCAGCACCTCTGTCTTGTCGCCGGCGTTATACAGCTCTACCCACGAATCGGGAAATTCGTTGAGATCATCCTTAATACAATCGATGTTAGACTGCATAAGCTCATTAATCACAAGCTGAGCGGACGCCACTGAAGCTCCTCCAGCCATAGCACCCGCCAACACCGCCATCCTATAAAGTTTTTTCATAATGTCAGATTATTTCAATAGTTGCAACTGGCAACAATTTCGCGAATTTAATAATTTTTTCACTAATAAATGTTATATCTCCCGATAATTGCTTATTTTTGCAGTAAATTAACTTAAAATTCTAACATCAATGAATTTTTCCCGACTCATCGCTGCGGCAATGCTCACGGTTTCAGCCTCAGTAGCTTCCGCAGCCGACTTCAACCAAAATTTCTGCGACAGCACACTCCGCGTTGACTATATCTTCGGCGGTGGTCCCGGCGGCGTGAAGGTCATGCTCGACAGCCAATCAAAGCAAGCCGGCTGGGCAGGCCGTCGCCACCGTCTCAATGAAGCCCCCATCGCCGGCAACGGCACCATACTCGTGACTGACCCTGCCACGGGCGATACTCTCTACCGCAACGCCTTCTCATCTCTCTTCCAAGAGTGGATATACACTCCGGAGGCAAAGGAGATTGATATGTCGTTTGAAAACTCGTTCCAAGTGCCACTCCCTAAGAAGGAGGCTGACATCACCGTGAGCATCCGCGACAACCGTCACGAAGAGATCGGACGCCTCACCCATCGTTACCGTCCTAACGACGAACTCGTGGCACTGCGCGGAACGAACCCGATGCCTCACCAATATATACATAAAGGTGGCGACCCTAAGAATGCGATAGACATAGCTATTCTTGCCGAGGGCTACCGTCCCGAGGAGATGGATTCCTTCATCAACCAAGCGTCGAGAATCGTAAATGAGATTCTCAACTATGAGCCATACGCCTCTAATAAGGATAAGTTCAATTTCGTGGCTGTTATGACCCCCTCACGTGAAAGCGGTGTGAGCATTCCCTTGAAAGGACAATGGAAAGACACAGCCTTCGAATCGCATTACAGCACGTTCTATTCCTCACGCTACCTCACCACACCGCGAGTAAAGAAACTACATCAGATGTTGGAGGGGATTCCTTACGAGCATATACTTATCGTGGTAAACACTACGGAATACGGTGGCGGCGGTATCTTCAACAATTATCAGATTGCAGCTGCCAATCACGAACTTACCCTCCCCGTAGCCGTACACGAGTTCGGGCATAGCTTCGGCGGACTTGCCGACGAGTATTTTTATGACGGTGACGAGGGCGACACCTATCCTCTCGACATCGAGCCGTGGGAACCGAACATCACCACGATGGTTGACTTCGACTCCAAATGGAAAGATATGATCAAACCCGGCACACCTGTCCCTACACCCTGGGTAGACAAGGGTGGCACACGCGAGGAACGTATGCGTGAGGCAGCCAAGCAGAAGATTAATCCGAATCAGGTGCTCGGAGCCTACGAAGGTGGCGGCTACAGGGCAAAAGGGATATACCGTCCTGTAGAGACCTGCCGTATGCGCGACAACTACTACCCCACCTTCTGCCCCGTGTGTGAACGCACCCTCCGCGCCCTCATCGACTTCTACACCCTCCCAAATTAAACTTTTTGCTACAAAAATTTGCTTTTTAGCTGCAAACGCTATAACTTTGCATCGTTTTTATACGCATGGCATAATGAATGACATCATTAACATACGACTTACCTCCATTATTCTACTGCATAAACCGGTGGGAAGTCTTGTCTGCGCATAACCTCAAACGACATCAACTAAGCCTTTCCCACCATCCACGGGAAAGGCTTTTTTATATTAGAAATTAAAGCAAAGTAAACAAACAATAAATCTACAGGTAAAAATGGCAAACACTCTGTTCGACAAAATCTGGGACCGCCACGTTGTACAGCACGTGGAAGACGGACCCGAGCAGCTCTACATCGACCGCCTCTACTGCCACGAGGTGACAAGCCCACAGGCTTTCGAAGGCATGCGCCGCAGAGGCATCAAATGCTTCCGACCCGGCAACATCTTCTGTATGCCCGACCACAACACCCCTACCCACGACCAGGACAAACCGATTGAAGACCCCGTGAGCAAGACACAGGTAGACACCCTCGCCCGCAACGCTGAGGAATTCGGTCTTGAACACTTCGGAATGATGAACCCCAAGAACGGAATCATCCATGTGGTAGGACCTGAGCGCGGCCTCTCCCTCCCCGGCATGACAATCGTGTGCGGTGACTCCCACACCTCCACCCACGGTGCCATGGGTGCCGTAGCATTCGGCATCGGCACCTCAGAGGTGGAGATGGTGCTTGCCTCACAGTGCATCCTCCAGCAGAAACCGAAATCAATGCGCATCAACATCGAAGGTAAGCTCGGCAAGGATGTCACCGCCAAAGACATCGCCCTCTACCTTATGTCGAAGCTCACCACCTCAGGCGCCACCGGCTACTTCGTGGAATATGCCGGCGAGGCTGTGCGCAACCTCTCTATGGAAGGTCGTCTCACACTCTGCAACCTCTCGATCGAGATGGGCGCACGCGGTGGTTTCATAGCCCCCGACGAGGTTACTTTCGAATATATAAAAGGTCGCGAATACGCCCCCAAGGGTGAGGAATGGGATAAGGCTGTAGAATACTGGAAGACCCTCAAGAGCGGCGACGACGCTGTGTTTGACAAGGAACTTACATTCCAAGCCGAAGACATCGAGCCGATGGTGACTTACGGCACCAACCCCGGTATGGGCATGGGCATCACACAGTCAATCCCGGCTCTCGACACTATCCCGGAGGCAGGAAAGGCATCTTACCTCAAGAGCCTCGACTATATGGGCTTCAAACCTGGTCAGAAACTTCTCGGCACTCCGGTTGACTATGTGTTCCTCGGAGCTTGCACCAACGGCCGTATCGAGGACTTCCGCGCCTTCGCCTCCATAGCTAAGGGTCGCAAGAAAGCCGACAACGTTACCGCTTGGCTCGTGCCCGGTTCGTGGATGGTATATGACCAGATTAAGGAGGAGGGTCTTGACAAGGTGCTTGAAGAGGCAGGGTTTGAAATCCGTCAACCCGGCTGCTCCGCCTGTCTAGCTATGAACGACGATAAGATACCTGCCGGCAAACTTGCTGTGTCAACCTCCAACCGTAACTTCGAAGGCCGTCAGGGACCCGGAGCACGCACTGTCCTCGCAAGTCCGCTCGTGGCAGCCGCCGCCGCAGTGACAGGAGTCATCACCGATCCGCGCACCCTCTGAACCCTAAAGCAAGTTACGTAAGATTTACTTCCAAAGCTATGAAACAGAAATTCGACATCATAACAAGCACCTGTGTGCCCCTCCCCCTCGAAAACGTCGATACCGACCAGATCA